>JAVRPF010000259.1:0-3327 GCA_032162385.1 Mycobacterium sp. | reverse complement strand
CGGCGTCGCGGTGCTGCTCGTCGCCGCCGCGGTGGTCGCCGTGGCCGCCGTCGTCACCTCGGGTGGCCGTCCCACCAGCGAAGCCAAGGCCGTCAAGCCGCAACCCACGCCCGCGGTCGCCGATCCGGGGGTCACCCCGCTTGCAGACTCCGCTCCCAAGCCCGCGCCCGACAAGCTCACCGCCACCCTGGCGCCGTTCGTGGCCGATCCGAATCTGGGCGCCATCACCGGCCGCGTCACCGACGCGATGACCGGGTCGCAACTGTGGGCGCAGGGTGCAGGCATCCCGATGCAGCCGGCGTCGGTCAACAAGGTGCTCACCACCGCCGCCGCGCTGCTCACCCTCGACCGCGACGCGCGGCTCACCACCACGGTGCTCACCGACCCGGATACGCCGGGGCTGATCATCCTCAAGGGTGGCGGGGACCCCACCTTGTCGGCGGCGGCGCCGGGCACGCCCACGTGGTACCGCGACGCCGCGCGGATCAGCGACCTGGTCGATCAGGTGAAGCGCGAGGGGCTCGCCGTCACGGCCGTGAAGGTCGACGCCAGCGCCTTCACCGGACCGACCATGGCGCCGGGCTGGGATCCGCTGGACATCGAGAACGGCGACATCGCGCCGATGGAGTCGGTGATGCTCGACGCCGGCCGAACCCAGCCGGTCAGCGTCGACTCGCGGCGGTCGGCCACACCCGCGCTCGACGCAGGCCGCGCGCTGGCCGTGGCGTTCGGCGTGGATCCCGCGTCCGTCACCTTCCTGCGCTCACCCGTGGCAGGGGCGAAGAAGATCGCGTCGGTGCAGTCGCCGCCGCTGATGGAACGGCTGCAGGAGATGATGAACGCCTCGGACAACGTGATGGCAGAGTCGATCGGCCGGGAGGTCGCCGGCGCGTTGCAGCGGCCGCAGAGCTTCAGCAGCGCCGTGCAGGCCGTGCTGGGTCAGCTCGACGACGCCGGGATCGACACCACCGGTGCGGCACTCGTCGACTCCAGCGGACTGTCGGTGGACGACAGGCTGACCGCCGAGACGCTCGACGACGTGGTCAACGCCGCCGCGGGAAACGAGACGCTCGAACTGCGCCCCCTGGTGGACCTGCTGCCGATCGCCGGCGGCAGCGGCACGCTGTCCAACCGCTACCTCGACACCGATGCCGGCCGCGCCGCCGCGGGCTTCCTGCGGGCCAAGACCGGCTCGCTGACCGGAACGAACTCGCTGGTGGGCATCGTCACCGATGCCAGCGGCCGCGTCCTGACGTTCGCACTCATGTCCAACAATGCCGGACCCACCGGCCGTACCGCGATCGACGCGCTCGCCGCGACCCTGCGCTCCTGCGGGTGCGGCTCGTGAGCCCGTCCGAGATGCCGACCGTCGGGCGCACCGTCGACTGGGGCTTCGCAGCCACCGTCGGCACCAGGCTGGTCCGGTCCGCACCACCTGCCTCCGACTACACGCGACGCCAGGCCATCGAGCAGCTGGCGGAATCCTCTCGCCAGGCCGAACTGCCGGTGCGCGACGTCACCGGGCTCAGCGAGGGCGCAGCCGTCGCTGAGGCCCGCATCATCGACCGCGGTGAATGGGTGCGCGCGGCAACGGAATCGATGCGCGTGATGACCGGTGGTGATGAGGCCAAGTCGAGCGGTTTCATCAGCGGCCGCATCACCGGCGCGCAGACGGGCGCCGTGCTGGCCTTCATCTCGTCGGGCATCCTGGGCCAGTACGACCCGTTCGCCGCGAACGGCGGGGAACTACTGCTGGTGTACCCCAACGTGATCGCCGTCGAGCGTCAACTGCGCGTCTCGCCTGCCGACTTCCGATTGTGGGTCTGTCTGCACGAGGTCACCCACCGGGTCCAGTTCAAGTCCAACCCGTGGCTGGCCCAACACATGGCTCGATGCCTGGCCGTGCTCACCAACGACGCCGAGCAGGAGGTGAGCCAGGTCGTCAACAGGCTCGGCGAGTTCGTCCGCGCCCGTCGCAACGGCACCGAGAACGGCTCCGCCGAACCGAATTCCCAAGGCGTGATTGGTATTCTGCGGGCGATCCAGTCGGAGCCCCAACGCAAGGCGCTCGACCAGTTGCTGGTGCTTGGCACGCTTCTGGAGGGACACGCCGACCACGTGATGGACGCCGTCGGGCCCGCGGTGGTGCCGTCGGTGGCCACCATCCGGCGCCGGTTCAACGAGCGGCGCCAGCGCAAGCAACCGCCGCTGCAACGCGTCATCCGGGCGTTGCTCGGCTTCGACGCGAAGCTCAGCCAGTACACCCGCGGCAAGGCCTTCGTCGACCACGTGGTGGCAGACGTGGGCATGGCACGGTTCAATACCGTGTGGACCAGCCCCGAAACCCTGCCGCTGCCAACCGAAGTCGACGAACCGCAACGATGGATCGACAGGGTTCTGTAGCGACGCTGCGTAGGGCAGTCGCCGAGGTCGCCCGTGCTCACCTCCCCGACGAGGGGCGGTGGTGCGTCGCGCTGTCGGGGGGCGCGGACTCCCTGGCACTGACCGCCGTGGCCGCGGGGCTTCGTCCCACCACGGCGTTGATCGTCGACCACGGGTTGCAGGCCGAATCGCCCCACGTCGCGGCTACCGCCCGCGAGTACGCGTTGAGCATGGGTTGCGTTGACGCCCAAGTGCTTTCCGTCGAGGTCGGCTCCGCAGGCGGCCCCGAGTCCGCTGCCCGGGTGGCCCGCTACGCGGTGCTCGACGCCGCGCGCGACGGCGCACCCGTGTTGCTCGCACACACGCTGGACGACCAGGCCGAGACGGTGCTGCTTGGACTCGGCCGCGGCTCGGGGGCCAGGTCGATCGCCGGGATGCGGTCATGGGATCCGCCGTGGTGCCGGCCGCTGCTGGGCGTGCGACGAACACTCACGCACGCCGCATGCGCGGAATTGGGGGTCACGCCGTGGCAGGACCCGCACAACGTCGATCCCCGCTTCACCCGCGCGCGGCTGCGCGCCGAGGTACTGCCGCTGCTGGAGGACGTGCTCGGCGGCGGGGTGGCCGAGGCGCTGGCCCGCACAGCCGCCGCGTTGCGCGAGGACACCGACACCCTCGACGACCAGGCGGCGCACGCATCGGGGGTGGTGGCGGCCGAGGATGGACCCGCCACGGCGCGGCTGGCCGAACTGCCCGCCGCCGTCCGGCGCCGGGTGATCAGAGCCTGGCTGCTGACCAGCGGCGCGAGCGACCTCACCGACATCCAGATCCGCGGCGTCGACCGGCTCGTCACCGACTGGCGCGGGCAGGGCGGGGTCGCGGTCGGCTCCCCGCTGCGGCACGAGCGGTTATTCGCGGGCCGTCGCGGCGGCGTGTTGATCACCT
>JAVRPF010000258.1:0-2729 GCA_032162385.1 Mycobacterium sp. | reverse complement strand
TTGGGCGTCCAGAACGCGTACTCCATCAAGCCGCGGATCAGAATCGACTCGAAGTGCAGACCGACCTTGGCGACATTGGCCTGTCGCCACATGCCGATCTCGATCTGACGCTCGACCGGTTGTGACTGATACCAGGGATGGCGACCCAGCGGGTCGGTGCCCGGAAGGATCCACCGCGGATCGTTGTCGACCACGGCGAACTCCGGCGAATCCCAGTCGATGTCGGTGTAGGGATTGAAGTTGCGCCGCACCGAGCCCTCGGACAGTGTGGTGAGCATGTCCACGTACCCGGCATCGTCAACGACGTCCATGTTGCGACGCCAACGCTTGATCGTCTTCGTGCGAGCCATTCGAACCCTCCATGAGGTTTACATTGACCGGCTTGGTGTCTAACACGGTACCGGAGGTCCCAGGAATTGAACAGGGCGTTTCCGAGGTGTGGTCCAGCCAGGTATTTGCCCTCACATGTGATGTAAGTCACAGATGATGGTCGAGCTGAAGAGCGAAGCCGAGATCGAGGCCATGGCCGCCGCGGGCGCCGTGGTGGCCGAAGCGCTGCGCGCCGTCGTCGACCAGGCCAAGCCGGGACGCACCACCGCTGACCTCGACAAGGTGGCTGCGGATGTGCTCGCCCGGCACGGAGCCGGTTCGCCGTTCCTGAACTACCACCCGTCGTGGGCGCCGTCGCCGTTCCCGGCGGTGCTCTGCACTAGCGTCAACGACGCCGTCGTCCACGGCGTCCCGAACGGTGAGGTGCTGGCCGACGGCGACCTGGTGTCGGTGGACTTCGGCGCCACCCTGCGGGGCTGGTGCGGAGACGCCGCCCGCAGCTTCATCGTCGGCACACCCCGCCCGCAAGACGCCGCACTGATCGCAGCCACCGACGCGGCGCTGGCGGCCGGGATCACCGCGGTCCGGCCGGGCAACACGCTCGGCGACGTCGGGTATGCCATCGGAAAGGTGGCCCGCGGAGCCGGCTACGGCATGCTCGCGGACCACGGCGGCCACGGTATCGGGCGCACCATGCACGAGGCTCCACACGTGCCCAACGAAGGTCGCCCCGGCAAGGGCTTGACACTGCGCCCCGGTATGGTGATCGCCATCGAACCGATGCTGATCGCCGACGGCACCGACGACTACGTGCACGACTCGGATGGCTGGACGCTGCGGACGGCCACCGGCGCCAGGGCCGCGCACAGCGAACACACCGTCGCCATCACGCGCGACGGTGCCCGCATCTTGACCACCTGACGCGACCGGGAGTCTCTTCGCTGGGGCTACCTCGTCCCGAAGTCGCCCGCCGCGGTCATCTTGTCGCCGTTGCTGACCGCCGAGAACCCCGCCTCGGTCAGTCCGCAGTCCGTGATGATCGCGCGGTGACCCGGGCTGTTCATCCACCAGGTGACCGCGGTAGCCGGGTTGCCCAAGGAGCCGGTGCCCCAGAAGACGACCTCGCCGAGATCGGCGTACGAAGTATAGCCGGCATCGGTGACGCGCTGGACGAGGGAGGAGCCGTCCGAACCGGTGTGGCCCTGCACTCCGTTCGCGAGCATGTCGTTGGCTTGCCGCGCTGCGGACGCTGTCAGCTGCGGATTGGCCACGACGGGGCCACAGCCGTTCGCCGCGCGCGTGGCGTTGATCTCGCTCAGCACCGCGCCGCCCTGGTCACCGTCGGCCTGGACCGGCGCAGCGGCGAGCACCGAACCGAAGGCCGCCACCGCCGCTGCACAGACCGGTATCAACGTCGAAGTCTTCCCGCGAGTGATCATCAGGCCCCCATAGGCTCAGTCCCCGACAGATCACAGTATGGACACAGCGGAGTCGATGTATCGGGTGTTTACCCACGTTTCCGGTATTTTCAGCCCGCCCTCCCCCCAGAGAGTGCATGAGTCCGGTCACTACTCTTGACCGCATGGCCGAACTCACGATTCCCGCCGACCTCAAACCCAAGGATGGCCGCTTCGGCTCCGGGCCGTCGAAGGTGCGACCCGAACAACTGCATGCCGTCGCCGCGGCGGGCCACCTGTTCGGCACCTCGCATCGGCAGGCGCCGGTGAAGAACCTCGTCGGCCGGGTCCGCGACGGTGTCCAGCAGCTGTTCTCGCTGCCCGACGGCTATGAGGTCATCCTCGGCAACGGCGGCTCGACGGCGTTCTGGGACGCCGCGGCGTTCGGCCTCATCGACAAGCGCTCGCTGCATCTCACCTACGGCGAGTTCAGCGCCAAGTTCGCCTCGGCGGTGGCCGCCAACCCGTTCGTCGGCGATCCGATCATCGTGAAGGCCGATCCCGGTAGCGCGCCGCAGCCGCAGTCCGATCCGTCGGTCGACGTGGTCGCCTGGGCGCACAACGAGACGTCGACCGGCGTCGCGGTGCCCGTTCAGCGACCGGCCGGAGATGCACTGGTGGTCATCGACGCGACGTCGGCCGCGGGCGGACTGCCCGTCGACATCGCCGACACCGACGTCTACTACTTCGCCCCGCAGAAGAACTTCGCCTCCGACGGCGGGCTGTGGCTGGCGATCGCGAGCCCGGCGGCCCTGGCGCGCGTCGAGGCGATCGCCGCGTCCGGCCGCTGGGTCCCCGACTTCCTGTCGCTGCCGATCGCGATCGACAACAGCCTGAAGAACCAGACCTACAACACCCCGGCCATCGGCACCCTGGTCATGCTCGCCGAGCAGCTCGACTGGTTGCTGGGCAACGGCGGACTGGACTGGGCCGTCAAGCGGA
>JAVRPF010000257.1:0-13497 GCA_032162385.1 Mycobacterium sp. | reverse complement strand
CCCCGCCGTGGGTATGGGCCCGGCGATGCCGACGAGTCCGGGGACCATCGCGACGGCCAGTACGGCGGTGGTCAACCGGCGCACCCATGCGCGCCGACTCCTCTGAACGCCCGTCATCACCACCGGTCAACCCCTTCTCACGTGTCGAGTTACCCGAAAGCTAGCAGCGGGCCGGATCGGCGCGAGCCGGGCCACGCCGCCCGTAATCGCCTTGTTATCAAGGTGTTCGGCGAACCGCCTGCCACGGCCGGATGTGAACCCGCCCATCGTGGGCTGTGAACCGCACCCCAATGACCTGTGAATCCCCTTGAGGGGCCAGCCGGGCGCCTACCGCCCACGGCAAACTCGGACCACACAGACAAGGAGCAAGTCAATGTCATTCTCCGAGCGCACCACGCGGCTGCTGGCAAGCGGCACGATCATCGTCGGCGGGCTGCTGGGCGCGGCCCTGTTCGGCGGCATCCCGTCAGCGCTGGCCGACCAGGATCCGGCGGCCAACCCGCCCAACTGCAGCGCCGCCGATCTGGAAGGCGTCAGGGCAGGCGTCTCGGCGGCGACGTCGGCCTACCTGTTCTCCCATCCGGACGTGAACAACTACGTCTCGAGTCTTGGCAGCCTGTCGCGTGCCCAGGTGGCCGCGAAGATGAAGGTCTACATGGCCGCGAATCCACAGGTCAAAACCGACATGATCGGTATTCGGCAGCCGCTCGTCGACCTGAAGGACCGCTGCGGGGCGCCGCCGAGTCCCTGACGGTTACCCAACGCCCGTGACGATGGCGGCGGTGCGCCACCACACCAGGGCCGCGAACACCGCGAGCATCGCGACCGAGCACCCGGCCTGAACCAACGTCCGATTCGCTCGCGGCGCGTACGCGAAGGCCCCCGCGACCGCGGCGCCCGTCAGCAGCCCGCCGATGTGCCCCTGCCAACTGATGCCTGGGGCGACGAACGTGATGACGAGGTTGATCACGATGAGCCCGACGATGCCCCGGATGTCGAACTGCAGCTTGCGCGCGAGCACGAACGACGCCCCGAAGAGCCCGAAGATCGCACCCGAGGCACCCAAGGTGGGCGTTCCAACGGGCGTCAAGAGGTAAACGAGCACGGAGCCGCCCAAGAGGCTCAGGACATAGAGGGCGAGGAAGCGCGCGTGCCCCAAGGCGTGCTCGAGAGCAGGCCCGGTGAAGTACAGCGCAATCATGTTGAACGCGATGTGCGTGATGCCCGCATGCAGGAAGCCCGACGTCAGCAGCCGGTAGAACTGGTCGTAGTGCGCGACACCGTTCGGCCAGAGGAAGAACTGTTTCTCGAACTCCGGCGCCGCCGTCTGCACGACGAACATCGCCACGTTGATCGCGATCAATACATACGTGACCACCGGCCTGGTCGTCAGCCGGCCGCCGAGCGCGGTCGCCGGCTGCCGAACGGTGCGAGCGCCCTCGTTCACGCAGTCGACGCATTGGTGGCCGACCGCGGCTGACCGCATGCATTCGGGACACACGTAACGCTGGCAACGGTTGCAGGTGACATAGGTCTCGCGTCCGGGATGCCGGTAGCAGCTCGGCGCGGTACCCGACGCCGGGTTGTACGGGGTGCTCACACCTCTACTCTGGCAGCTCGACCGGACGGCGCGCGCGTGGGCGTCCGGCCCGGCGGCTTCGGGTGTTCGGTTGGAACCGCCACAACGCTTCGGTCCTGATCCAGAACGGCGATACCGCGAACACCGGCTCGTCACCGGCCGTGGTGCGGATGTCGAAGCGCTCGGCGAACTCCAGACCCGCGGTCTGGGCGCGGAGTCGTCGAACTCGACGGCAGGCACCACGACCGGCTGCCAGTCGGCGCCGGGCTCCGGACGGTGAAAGGACGCGATCATCTCGAGGATGGTCTTGCCGCGCTGGATTGCGGCTGCGCGGTCTGCGAGGACGACCGCGCCAGGATGGTCAGACCGGCGGCGCTACTCGGCGCCACTCCGGTCGTCATCCCCGCGCCGGCCTGGCTGCGTGAGCAGACCCTCGACCGGGCGGTGGTCGACGTGCCCGAGCACGGGACCAAGGTTTCCGGTCCCGAGGACGACGAATCCTGGTGGCCACCACGCAATCTCGACGGTGACGGGCTCGACCAGAACGGTGCGGCCGCAGCACCGGGAAAGTCCACGTCCACATCCACGCGTCGCCGGGGCCGCGCGGGTGTCGGCGCGGCCCTGGTCCTGCTCGGTGTCGGCGGCGCGGCCGTCCTCGCCACACCGGCGGCGTTCCGTGTGGGTCCCGTCGACGATTCCGGCCCCTTGACCCCGTCCTCGACGAGCACGATCATCACGACCACGCCGTCGATCGCCCAGCGCCCGGCACCCAGCGACACCCCGGCGATGCTGCCGCCCGCCGTGGTCACGACCACCACCGCCATCGTCGTCGCTCCCACGACCGAGACCACTTACGATCCCCGCCCCACCCAAGAGCCGGTGACCACGGCTGAACCGGAGCCGTCGACTCCCGAGCCGTCGACTCCCAAGCCGACGCCGCCGAACCAAGTGCCCAAGCAGCCCCCGCAGCAGCAGGGTCCGAGCTGCCCGCCACAGAACCCAGAATGCAACGACGGCGCAGGGCCGGTATTCAGCTGACCCGCGTCGATCAGCGGCGCGCGGCCAGCAGAGGCTGAACGACGATCACGTAGATGACCAGTGCCGCCACCGGTGCCGCCAGCGGCAACCACGGCACGCTCAGCGGGATCGCAGTCGCGCCCAACCCGACAGCCGAAAAGCCCAGCGCACCGACGACCGTCGGTGCCGTGATCACGGATTCGACGTTGGCCGAGTGACGCAGGACCAGATACCCGGCGGCGGCCAGGCCGGCCAGCGCCGTGCTCATCGGCGGCGCGTCGGCAAGCAGGGCCACCACCACGCTGATCACCACCGCCAGGGTGGCAGCCCCGGCGAACCGGATGCCGAGCACCACCGCGACCACCGCGAGTGCCGCCGCAACGAGTGAAAGGCCCTCGGCCGCAATCGCGGTCGCGGCGACCATCAGCAGACCGAACGCGGTGGGCAGGGCGCGTCCTGCGGTCAATGCTGCGGTCGGCACGTCATCTCCGTCCCGAGATGCGGCGCCGGTGATCGGGCACCAGATGCATCACGTGATCCAGCGGACTGTCGCCCTGCCACGACACCACGTCCACGCCGACCGTGCCCATGTCGCGGTACATGAAGGAGCGCTGCAACGCCCACATCCGGACGATCAGCGGGTCCTGCTCCACTTCGAAGGGCGGCCCACCAAGCACGTCGACGGCCACCACGAGGTGGCCGCGTCGGCACAGATCGATCAGGGCCAGCGCGAAGTCGGTGTCCAGCATCGTCGAGAAGGCGACCACGATGGCACCCGACGGTACGGCCGCGCGTGGCGCCAACGTTCCCGTCGTGTCCTCGAAGCCGTCACCCGCGCCGAGCACCGCGTCGAGCACCCGGTAGAACTGCCTGCGCCCGATGTCGATGCCGAGCCAGCGTGGCCTGCCACCGAGGACGACGACGCCGGCGCGGTCGCCGCTTCGCAACGCGTGCTGCACGACCTGGACGGCACCTCGCACGGTCCGCTCGGTCACCTCCGTCGCCGGGCCCCGCGGCTGGTCGGACGAGTCGACCAGCACCACCACGTCGGCGGCACGCTCGCTCAGTCGCTCGGTCACGTGCAGGGTGCCGCGGCGGGCGCTGACCGGCCAGTTGACGGTGCGCAGTTGGTCACCGGGCACGTAGGTGCGGATGTTGCCGTACTCGACGCCCCGACCGATGTGCCTGGTGAGGTGGGTGCCGAGCCGGTCGAGTAGCTCGGTGCGCGGCAGCGCGGTCGCCTGCGCGGGCGCGATCGGGAACACGAAGACGTCGGCCGCGGCCAAAGTCGCCGTGCCCGCGAGCATTCCGCCGCGCGCCAGCACGTCCAGCCGTACGACGACGGGATAGCGGCCCCAACGGTCAGCCGACGCCGCGATCACGAGTCGGCCCGCCTGATCCGTCGTGATCTCGAGCGCCATGCCGTCGGGTGCCGTGACGGTGAGTTCCACCGGCAACCCGCCGTCGGCCGTCGCCCACACCGCCAGCCGCACCTGCTCGGCCTCAAAGCAGCGCAGCAGGCCCGGTTCGGCGTGCACGTGCACTGCGGGCGCCGGGCGTTGCCACCGGATCGACACCAGGACACCGAGTAGCGGCGCCGCGAACGCGACGAGCTGCCACGCCGATCCCAGCACCGCGCAGGCCAGTGCCACGGCCGCGCACGTGGTCAGGGCGAGTGCCAATCGCGATGCCTGCCAGCGCAGTTCGACACCTGTTGAGCGCAGATCGTTCACGTCGCGCCACGGGTTCTCGGCACCGGCACACGGCGAAGCAGGTCCTCCACCACATCGACGCTGCGCACCTGCCGAACCCACATCTCGGGGCGCAGGGTGATCCGGTGGGCCATCGCGGGCACCGCGAGCGCCTTGACGTCCTCGGGGATGACGTAGTCGCGGCCAAGCAGCAGCGCGCGGGCGCGGGCGAGCTGGACGATGTCGAGTTCGGCGCGCGGGCTGGCACCGACGGCGATCTGTGGATGCTGTCTGCTGGCGGCGGCCAGTGACACCACATAGCGCAGAACGTCGTCGTGCACCGTGACCTGCTCCACCGACTCACGCATGGCGAGCAGATCGTGCACGTCGACGACCTGACCGATCGCCGGCTCGGGCGACCCGCGCTCGATGCGGCGACGCAACATCGAGGCCTCCTCGGTCTCGGACAGATATCGCAGTTCCAGCCTGATCATGAAGCGGTCGAGCTGGGCCTCGGGCAAGGGATAGGTGCCCTCGTACTCGATCGGGTTGTCGGTGGCCAGGACGACGAACGGTGGCTGCAGCCGGTGCGTGACGCCGTCGATGCTGACCTGGCGCTCGGCCATCGCCTCCAACAGCGCCGCCTGCGTCTTGGGTGGGGTCCGGTTGATTTCGTCGGCCAGCAGCAGGTTGGTGAAGATCGGGCCAGGGCGGAACTCGAACCGCCCCGACTGCATGTCGTAGATGGTCGAGCCGAGCAGGTCGGCGGGCAGCAGGTCCGGGGTGAACTGCACCCGCTTGAAGTCGAGGCCCAGCGCCGCGGCGAATGCCCGCGCTATGAGCGTCTTGCCCAGCCCCGGCAGATCCTCGATGAGCACGTGTCCGCGGGCCAGCACGGCGGTCAGGATGAGCGTCAGCGCCGCGCGCCTACCGACCACCACGCGCTGAACCTCGTCGAGCACGGCTTCGCAGTTGGCCGCGGTCGTCGTGGCCGCCTCGGCATGTTCAGTCATATCCGCTCCAATCGCTCCAGCACGTCGTTGAGCACCGCCCGGCCGGGTCCTGGCTGGAGGCCGCCCGATCGGTCCACGTTGTCCGGATCGACCCACGCCCAGAGTTCGGCGCCGAAGACCATCACTGCGGTGGCGTGAAATGCCCTCGGATCCTTTGCCTTTCGTTGACCGGAGGCGAGTTCGAACTGCCGCGCGAGCATGGGCCGCAGATGCTTGTCCCAGTCCGATCGGCTGGATTCCGCCCGCTGCACCAGGTTTTCGGTGCGCGCCAGCCAGCGCCGCAGGGTCTCGCCCGGATCGCGGGCGGTGGTGTCGTCGACCGCGGTCCTGACATCGCGCGCCAGCAGCCAGCGCACCGTCAGCAGCGCGACCGCCGTCACAGCACCGACCGCCCACGGAATGAATCGGCGGTCGGGCAGCGACAGAGCGAGCGCCACGACGACCACGATCATGCCGACGCCCGCGACAACGAACTTGATCACATGCTGCTCCGTAGTTCGGTGGTCACAGTGCCGCTCCGCAGTTCGGTCAGGACCCGCTGCAGCACCCGCACCGCCGCGTCGCGATGCGCCTCGGTCATCACGTGCGAACTGAACCGCGCCTCGTCGAACAGATCCACCAGTTGCGTCGCACTGTCCGGTCCCAAGGCGTGGTGTGCCACGGCCCGCTCCAGCACTTCGGAGGCGGTGTCGAACTCCTCGGGCATGGCGCCGGGAACGTGGGACAGTTCGCCTTCCATCGCCGCGTAGCACGCGATGATCGCTTTGCGGGGTTCCCGGCTGAGGTCGCCGACCTCGGCGAGGCCGACTTCCGCAGCGCGAGCGAGTGATTCGGATGCGACGTCGGGTGCGTCGCCGTAGTGGCGCACCGCTTCGGGCGCGACCGGCACGGCGCGGCGTTGCCTGCGGGCGGCGACGAGCGTGCCTGCGATGAGGATGAGCAGGAAGGCCACGGTGGCGGCGTAGAAGTACCCGAACAGGTTCGAGCCCCCCGCCGGTTCTCCGGTCTGCGGTGGCGCCGCTGTTCCGGAGTCCGGAGTGGGAGCCGCCGACGGCAGGGAGTCAGGGGGCGGTGCGTCGGGTGGATCCGTCGGTAGGGTCGCGCCGAGTCGGGTGAGCACCATGGCGGCCAGCAGCCACGCGACCACTAGGCCGAACGCAAACACCAGTATTCGCCACGTCGGTCGTGACCGTTCACGTCGGATCCACTCCGGCTCCCCGGGGCCGACCGCCGCGCGGGCGCTCCGGTTGCGCAACCGACTGATGACCGCAGCCGCGACGATCGCGATCGATGCGATGAGCAATCCGATGACGAGACCCGTGGCCGCCGGGCTCTCGGTGCTGCGTTCGGGCGCCGGCTCCTCGACGCCAGGAACGTAGCCGCGCAAGGCCACCGCGGCGACGACGACGAGGACCGCGAGCCAGACGGCGTGACCGATCGCGGGCTCGGCAGCGGACGTCGCGGCGGGGTGGTTCCCGTCCGTCCGGCGCGTCATCGCAGACCTCCTAGCGCCGCTGCGAGCGGCCGCTATGTGCCTGATAATAAGCCGGTCGTCACGGCGCCCGGCCGTGATCGCGCAGCCACTTGGCGGTCAGCTGTCGCTAGGCCAGTTGGCCGATGCTGCCCGACCGCCCGTCGAACGCATGGTCCGCGCAGGGCACGGCCACCACTTCGACGTCGACTCCGGGCTGGCCAAGTCCGCCCAGCGCGCGCCGTCGGTTTCGAGCCGGAGCGTGTGCAGTAGAGCGGGTCCGCGGGCGGCCGCCGAAACGCCACCCGAGAATCCACTGGACGTAAATTCAGTGTTACGCGCGTGTTACCCCTATAATTTTGAGATGCGTGACAACGCCGTTTACGCCGAGGTCGAGACGCTTCGGGAGCGTGGCAAGGCCCCCGTGCTGTCTCCCCTTGCGCTCGAGATTCACGTCCGCGCCGTCGACCACACCGTCCACACCACGTGTCCGGCGTTCATCTCCGATGACGCCCTCGACGCCATCGCCCCCGCCCGGGTGACGACCATGGCCGCACTGGAGCTGTGCCTGGCCGAGGTGTGGCACCGCGCCAAGGACGGCTACGTCATCGCGGACTTCGACCTGATCGACCACATGTCGGCAGGCCCGACCCGCCGACGTCTGCGTGCTGCCTGCCACCGGCTGTGGCGCGAACTCAACAGCGAGAAGTTCATCCCGCTGTAATCAGCACCAGCACATCAGGGCCGTCGGGGCGGGCCGCGCAGGTGAGCGGGCACGACACCATCGACGGCGGCCGACCTTGAAACGGCCGACGCGGGTGCGATCCCTAGGCTTGCGGAAGACGGACCACCTGAACGAAGAACTGGTCGATCTGGCGGACCGCGCTCATGAACTGCTCGAGGTCCACCGGCTTGGTGACGTAGGCGTTGGCGTGCAGCCTGTAGCTCTCGAGGATGTCCTCCTCTGCTGAGGAGGTGGTGAGCACGACCACGGGGATGTGGCAGAGGTCGGCATCGGACTTGATCTGCTCGAGCAGCTGGCGGCCGCCGTACTTGGGCAGATTCAGGTCGAGCAGGATCAGGTCGGGCCGGGGCGCGTCGGCGTAGGCTCCGCGCTTGTACAGAAAGTCCAAACCCTCCTGCCCGTCGTGCGCGACATGAAGGGTGTTCTTGATCTTGTTGTGCTCGAACGCTTCTCGCGTGATCAGTTCATCGCCAGGATCGTCCTCGACGAGCAGCACGTCGATTGCTCGGCCAGCAGGTGTCATTCCCGAGATCCTTCCAGAACGGCCGCTGGCTCTTCGGCCGGCCCGGTATCTGCCTCATCGGGGGTTGCGGGCAGGGTGAAGCGAAACCGGGTTCCCGCGGTGAACGACGTGTCTATCCAGATCGTGCCGCCGTGGTACTCGACGATCTTCTTGCAGAGCGCCAACCCGATGCCCGTACCGCTGTACACGTCGCGGCCGTGCAGGCGCTGGAAGATCACGAAGACCTTGTCGACGAACTCCTCGGCTATGCCGATCCCGTTGTCCGCCACGCTGAACACCCATTGACCGTCGTGATCACCGGTGCCGGGCACGCTCTCCACCACGATCCGCGGCTCGACACCGTCCTCGTGGAACTTGACCGAGTTGCCGATCAGGTTCTGCCACAACATCGTCAGCAGCGTCGGGTCCCCGACCACGGTGGGCAGCGGTGCCTGCCGAATGATCTCGGCACCGGACTCGTCGATCGCGGTGGTCAGATTCCCCAACGCGGCATCCAGCGTGACGTCGAGGTCGACGTCGACGTCCTGGGTGGTGTTGAGCCGGCCGACACGGGAGAAGGTGAGCAGGTCGTTGATCAGCACCTGCATCCGCTTGACGCCATCGACCGCGAAACCGATGTACTCGACGCCGCGTTCGTCGAGCTCGTCGCCGTAGCGCTTCTCGAGCAGCTGGCAGAACGACGCGATCTTCCGCAACGGCTCCTGCAGGTCATGAGACGCGACGTAGGCGAACTGTTCGAGTTCGGCGTTCGACCGTCGTAGTTCGACGGTCTGCTCGTCCAGCTGCTCACGAGCCGACTGCGACGCCTCGAGCTCGGCGACGATCCGCTGCCGCATGTTCTCGACGTCGGTAGCGATGCGGCGAATGTCCTTGGGCCCCTGCGGGCTGATCCGCTCATCGAAGTTGCCCTCGGTGATCCGCCGGCATGCCGCCGCAAGCGCGGCCAAGGGGCGCGTGATCGCATTTCGCACCAGGATCGCCAACGCGATCGCCATCACGAGGAACGTGACGACCATCGCCACCAGCACCCGATCGCGCCAGCCACGCACCTGATCGAGCTCACCGATGGCGTCCTCGCGCGCCGTGACCAGATGCTGGTTCTGCAGGTCGAAGAGCAACCGGATGCCGTCGAATTCGGTCTTGCCCCGGTCGAAGGTCGTGGCGTCGACGATGCCGGGGACACCTGGCGTGATGCTCGCGATGAGCGGCTCGGCGTACGTGGTGCGCCAGTTCGCCGACGCCCGCTGGATCGCGTCCACGTCGGCGATCAGGTCGGGTCGGTCGCCGAGGCGTTGGCGGATGGTGTCGGCGGCGACCTTCTCCGCTTGTCGTCCGTGGTAATACGGGTCGAGGAACCGCCGATCGGCGGAGATCGCGTACCCACGCGTGGCGGTCTCCTGATCGCCCAGGTCGGCCTGCAGCTGGTAGGCGGCCACGCGGGACGGTTGGATGTCGTCGATCAGCTCGCGCGACACGTCGTCGGTCCGGTTCAGCAACACCGAGCCGGTCACCGCCCCCGCAAACACCACCATGCCCATGACGGCCAGCACCAGCTTCTGCCAGCCCTGCACGGTGAGCTGAAACCCACGTTGCGACTTGGTCATCCGGCCGTGCGTTCCACCCGGACCACCGCAATGTCGTCGCTAAGACCACCGTGCGCCTCGGCGCGTTTCTCGGCTCCGTCGATGAGGGCGGTCACGAACTCCGGGCCGGGCAGAGACGCCAGCGAGCGGGCCAAGTCGAGCAGGCCGGCTTCGCCGAGACGCTCGTTGCCCTCACCTGAATGCCCCTCGAACATGCCGTCGGTGAGCAGAAGGAGCCCGTGGCCCACGGGGAGCTCCAACTCACTGAGCGGCCATTCTGCGCCGTTGAGGCCAAGGGCAGGCCCGGCAGGCGGTTCCAGCCACTCGACTGTGTTCGGCCCGTGCCACAACATGCCGGGGTGACCGGCGCGGACCACGTTGAAGCGCAGGCTATCTGGGGCGAGAGCCACGCTGAGCACCGTCGCGAAGATGCCGCTGGCGGGGCTCTCGGCCAGAAGTATCCGCTCGAGTTGGCGCATTCGCTCGTTACCGCGAAGACCGGCGAAGGTGAGCGCCCGCCAGCCGATCCGCAACGCCACTCCCAGCGCGGCCGCATCGGGACCATGTCCGGCGACGTCACCGACCATGACGTGGACCGTCCGGTCCGGAGTCTGGACGAAATCGTAGAAGTCACCACCGAGCAGGGCGTTCTGGTGGCGGGGCCGGTACTGGGCGACGATGTCGACACCCGGGTTCTCGAGCAGGAGGGGCGTGGGTAGGAGCCCCCGCGCGAGGCGCGTGTTCTCCTGGGCCGTGAACTGACTCGCGTGCAGTTCCGCAGCGATGAGCTGGGCGCGCTTGCGTTCGATCGCGTAGAGCAGGGCGCGGCGCAGCATCTCGGGGTCGACGAGCCCCTTGACCAGGTAGTCCTGAGCGCCGGAGGCCACCGCCGATACACCGAAGTGTTCGTCGTTCAGTCCGGTCAGCACGACGACCGGCACGTTGTCGTCCCGCTTGGCGATCCGGTCCAGTGCGCTGATCCCGTTGGCGTCCGGCAGCTTCAGGTCCAGCAGCACGCAGTCCGTACGACCGTTCGCGAGCTCGCGCTCGGCGTCGGCCATCGACCGGGCCCACACCACGTGGATGTCGGCGTTGGCGTCGGCGATCAGTTCTTCCACCAGCAGGGCGTCGCCACGGTCGTCCTCGACCAACAGCAGCGTCAACGGCTGCTGGGGCGCAGCGGGGTCAGCGCCGGGGCCGAGCATGGACATCGGCTCGGGGGGATCAGTGGCAATGGGTCGACAATACCCAGCTCCGTCTAACCTAACGTGTGGTAATCAGGCATACGGCTCAGCATCACGCACACCGCGGTAGATTCCCCGCCGCACGATCCACCGCATCAAGATGCGTTCGAACGTCCATGCGGGGAACCGGACGGCACGCCCGTTCGGGGTGAACACCTCGAGCCCGTCTCGCTGGATGCCGATCACCGAACCCCAACGCCGCTTCGGCGGCCGATACGAGCGCATGGCTCGGCCCTCGAATTCGGCAAGGACGTTGTGAGCCAGCAGCCCGTCGGCTCTGTTGCGAGCCGAGCTTCGCAGCGGGTCGGTGGCGGCGACGTCCCCGACCGCGAACACACCGGGGCGATCGGGCACCCGTAGCTCCGGGGTGACGCGGACGAAGCCGTGCTCGTCGAGCAGTTCCTTCGGCAACCAACCGGTGTTGGGCTGCACCCGTCCGATCGTCCAGAGGACGGCGTCGGCCGACGACGGCGGCTGTCCGGTGCTCCATTCGATCGGGTCGCTGGTGATCTGCTCGCCGGTGAATCCGTCCGCCAGCTTGGCGCGGTGGCCCGGATGGAGCACCACGCCGGCCTCGTCCAGTCGACGTGTAACCCGGTCCCACGTTCGCGTGTGGTGCTGGGTCAACGCGCGCTCGCCAGGAAAGTAGAGGTCGACCCGCGTGCCAGGCCATGTTCTTGCGATGTTCGCCGCGCTGCTGACGGCAGCGGCGCCGCCGCCGACCACGATCACGGACGTGGCGGCCGCAAGCCGATCGTGTGCGGCTCGCAGGTCCGCCCCGATCTCGTCAGCGGACTGAAAGGTCGGCTGACGCCAGAATCCGTTGGCAACACCCGTCGAGATGATCAGGGCGTCGTATTCCTCGTCCAGCGTGGTGCCGTCGTCGCGCCGGACGGCGACGGTCCGGTCCGACAAGTCGACCCCCGTCAGCGTGCCGTGCACGGTTCGCACCCGATCCAGCCCTCGGAACTGGTCGAATGAGATCCAGTTGTGCCGAGCCCAGTGGTCGGGGCGGCTGATTCGCCATCCAAGTTCCTGGCCGCTCACCAACGCAGGCTTGGCCGAGATGCCGACGACTTGAACATCAGGAGCGTGCCGGGCCAGCTGGATCGCGGTGAGCACGCCGCTGTCGCCGAGGCCTGCGATGACGATGCGCTTACGGCTCGTAGTCCGCGGGTTGGCAGCCTCGTTCACGCAAACCTCCTGGAGCGACACGTCGGGACGCGCGCGACGCCCCGCCGTATTTCGCAGAACGTAACACGTTCCCCTTCTGCATTTGACCGGCCATTGACTACGTACTCCCGGCGTAGCGTTGGTGACATGACTTCGGATGGTTCGACGACGGAAGTACGGCGCAGGGGCTTCAACGAAGCCATCACACGGTTCTGGAGTGTTGCCGCGCCCGCCTACGATGCCCAGTTTCTTCAGCGCTGGATCTATCGTCCGGCGCAGGACGAGGTAGTCGCGCAGCTGAAGTCAGCCGGATCCCGCAGAGTCGCCGATATCGCCTGTGGCACGGGCATTCTCGCCGACCGTATTGCGCGCGAACTGGACTCCGACGAGGTTTACGGGGTAGACATGTCCGATGGCATGCTCGCCCAGGCGAAGGCGCGGTCGTCGCAGGTGCAGTGGTTGAAGGGTCCTGCCGAGCAGCTCCCCTTCGACGACGGCGCCCTGGATGCCGTAGTGACCACGTCGGCGTTCCACTTCTTCGACCAACCCGCGGCGCTGGCCGAGTTCCACCGGGTTCTCGCCCCCGGCGGTCTCGCGGCGGTCGCGACGATCAGCCCTGCGGCGCCGCTGGCGTTGCATTGGCTGTCCGAGAGCCGGTTCAATCCCGCGCACAATCCGTCGCCTGCGCAGGTGCGGGCGCTGTTCGAAGGCGCCGGGTTCACCATCCTCGAGCAACATCGCGTCCAGCGACCGGTCTGGACGAAGCTCATCCCGGACCTGATCACCTTCGGGAACAAGCCCTAAACGACGCGTGGCCATCGTGGCTTGGTGCGTACCCTAACGCTCGTGGTCGATCTGCATCCCGGCATCGCCGTGCTCGCCCCCCTGCTGGGCACATGGGCCGGGCCCGGCAGCGGTGAGTACCCCACGATTCCGTCGTTCGGCTACCTCGAGGAAGTCACCTTCGAGCACGTCGGCAAGCCGTTCCTCGCCTACGGCCAGCGCACCAGGGCCGACGCCGGGGACGCCGAGCCCGGCAGGCCACTGCACGCCGAGGTGGGCTACGTGCGGGTGCCGTCCCCCGGCAGGGTGGAATGGGTGCTGGCGCATCCGACCGGCATCACCGAGATCCAGGAGGGCACCGTGGCGGTGACCGCCGGCGTGCTGGAGTTGGAGTTGACCGCGACCTCGATCGGGCTGACGTCGTCGGCGAAAGACGTGAAGGCACTGGGCCGTTCGTTGCGAATCGACGGTGACGAACTGACCTACACGCTGCGACTCGGCGCGGTGGGTCAGCGACTGCAACACCATCTGGCCGCGACGTTGCACAGGAAGCCGGCGTGACCAGCCAGACCAACACGGACGGCAGGATCAGGGTCCCAACCGACCTCGACGCCGTGACGGCGGTCGGCGGCGAGGACCACTCCGGCATCGACCCCCGCGCGGTCGAACGGATCT
>JAVRPF010000256.1:0-3080 GCA_032162385.1 Mycobacterium sp. | reverse complement strand
GAACTCCGCCTGCAAGATGGAGATGTCGTAGCGGTAGCCGGCTTCCCGGTCGGCCGGGGTGAACGGGTGCGGCAGCCGGGCTAGCCATTTGCGCAGCAGCGCGTTGATCTGATCCGGTCCCAGCTGGTCGCAGATCGCCTGCACCGCTGCCGGGTCCTCACAGGTGGCGAACCCGTTGTCCAGCGCGGTGTACCCGATCCCAGCCTTGCTGGCCTGCCGCTTGGACCACTCATGGCCGTTAATGCACAGCTTGGCGTTGTAGGGGAAGTAGGAGCAGAACTTCAGGAAGAACGGCCCGAAGTCGCTGTCCACGCAGTAGCAGTTGAAGTGATTGACCATCCCGGTGGTCTTCACGATCCACGGATAGGAATCACCACGACTATCGCGGCGACGCTCGGTGCGAAACAGCGGCGTCTTCTCCTGCGCCCTCCCGATGAACAGCACCCCTTCCTCGGCGGTGAACCGGGCGAGGTGCTCATGCATGACGTCGTCCTTGCGCTGCCCCTTGCTGAAGTCCACCCACGGCAGCTGCTGGTCGCGGGCGAAGCGGCGCATCGCGGCGCTGAACGCGTCGGTGATCTTACCCAGCGGGGCGGTCGAGGCGATTGGTAACCCGAGCTGGCGCTGGATGTAGCCGAGCAGCCCACCGGCGTACTGCAGCTGTGGCACGTAGACATTGCAGTACATCCGGTCGATGCACTCGACCTCGAACACCACATGATCAGCCAACACATCAGCAACGGTGCGCGGTAGCGTCATAGTTGGGCTCCGGTCGGACGGGCGGCCGCAAGGCCACACCAACCGCGACATGCGGTTCATTAACGGTGACCGGCATGCCGTTCGCCGTCTACCCGCCGATCGGAGCCCCCTCACCCCAACCAACCACGGCATGACTCGTCGGGCTGGGGCGAAGCCCCGGTAGTACTCCAGCGGTAGTTCGTGATCTTGCGGCGTGGCGGTCCCGGACATAGGGCGGCCACCGCGGATCATCGTCCGTTGTGTCGACATCAGATGATCAAGCGGTGGCCGCGGGTCACAGGTTAGAGCCTGCCCGTTGGCAGACCGAGACCGACGGGCTTCTCGGAAGGATGGCGCGGCGGTTCGGCCGGGTCGAGACCCGGCGACGGGCGCGTGGGTTCCTGTTCGGCCTGTTGGCTGATCTGCCGCGCAAGAACTGCTGGACCATCGCCGAGCACGCCGGCGACACTGATCCGCACGGCATGCAGCACCTGCTCAACCGCGCGGTGTGGGATACCGACGGAGTGCGCGATGACCTGCGCGACTACGTCACCACACATCTCGGTGACGCCGATGCGGTGTTGGTGGTCGATGAGACCGGCGATGTGAAGAAGGGCAGCACCACGGTCGGGGTCCAGCGCCAGTACACCGGCACCGCCGGGCGGATCGAGAACGCCCAGGTCGCGGTCTATCTGACCTACGCCGGTGTCCGGGGTCACGCGATGATCGACCGGGAGCTCTACCTGCCCAAATCCTGGACCAGCGACGATCAGCGGTGCGCGACGGCAGGGGTGCCCGAGGGCATCGGGTTTCTCACGAAGCCCGCACTGGCGGCGGGGATGCTCACCCGCGCACTGAACGCTGGCATCTTGGCGCGGTGGGTGGCTGGTGACGAGGTCTACGGCGCCGACCCCACACTGCGCGCCGAGCTGGAAACTCACCGAGTCGGGTACGTACTGGCTATCGGCTGCGACCGCCGGGTCCCGACCGAGGCCGGGTTGTTGCGCGCCGACCAGATCACCGCGACGCTGCCGAAACGGGCCTGGCAGCGACTCTCAGCGGGGCCGGGCGCGAAGGGGCAGCGCTACTACGATTGGGCGCTGATCAGCCACTGCGATCCCGCTCGCCGAGCCGACCCGGCCGACCAGCAGTGCTGGTGGCTACTGGTCCGACGCCACAGCGGCACCGGTGAACTGGCGTTCTACCGCTGCTACTCACCCGAGGTCGTGCCGCTACGTGAACTGGTCCGCGTCGCCGGTCGGCGTTGGGCGGTGGAAGAGTCC
Source organism: Mycobacterium sp. (assembly GCA_032162385.1). Lineage (GTDB taxonomy): Bacteria > Actinomycetota > Actinomycetes > Mycobacteriales > Mycobacteriaceae > Mycobacterium. The sequence goes on along the minus strand of JAVRPF010000256.1, from coordinate 1,059 downwards.
TTCCAGGCCGCCAAGGGCTTGGCCGGCCTTGACGAGCACCAGGTCCGCCGCTGGACCTCTTGGCAGCGCTGGACCTTGTTCTCGATGCTCGCCCACGCGCTGCTCGCCGTGATCGCCGCGGACGAGCACATCGACCGGCCCGCGCCTCCCGGCCTGATCGCGCTGACCTGCAACGAGATCCGCCGGCTGTTCACGATCCACGTCATCGAACCCGGTCGGGCCCGAGCGTGCCCCGACGCCTGGTCGCACTGGCGACGACGCCACCAACACCGCGCCCGAACCAGCCACTACCAGCGCCAGGAATCAGCCCACGCATGGATCTAACGATCTACGGCTGGAGTACTACCGGGGCTTCGCCCCAGCCCGACGAGTCATGTGCGCTGGGTCCCTGTATTCGAGCAAGCTCACGCAAGGACCCGCGGTCAGGGTCGTCGACCGCCACCACTCGCTACGCCTAGATATGTGACCCATGATGCGAACTGCGTATCCGCAGGTCAGGTGCGCTGTAGTTGCGCTGTGGAGCGAGCACTACTCACGCTACGCCCATCGAAATGATCCCACCAGCACCAACTTGACTCGTCCTGACCGACTTTGTCGGTCCTAGCAAGCTAGCGCGACTCCGAGGCGCCCGGGGCGTCGGAGCGGGCTGCTCATCTCGCCAGTTCGCGGCGATGATCGCGGCGAACTGGGAGTCGACCCAGTCCGAATCGGCGCACCGCCTCACCGGTGACTCGAGGTCATCGGCTGAGTACGTGGTCATGACGTTCACCCCCACCGGCGGTGTCCCTGCTGACTGCCTGTCCCAGCGGATGGGTCGGGTCACACAGTGATGGAGGCTGCCCTGGATCCGCCACCGATTTGGACCTTGCGGGGTTTGGCCTTCTCCGCCACCGGGATCCGCAGGGTGAGGACACCGGCGTCGTAGTCGGCGCTGATGTGGTCGGTGTCGAGGGTGTCACCGAGGAACAGCTGCCGGGAGAACACCCCGAGCGGGCGCTCGGCCACCTGCATCTCCACCTGCTCACCGCCGGATGACAGCCTCGGCCGCCGTGCTCGTTG
>JAVRPF010000255.1:0-2667 GCA_032162385.1 Mycobacterium sp. | reverse complement strand
ACGGGAAACCTGTCGGGCGGAAATCAGCAGAAGGTGGTGCTGAGCAAGTGGATCTTCGCCGACCCGGACGTGCTGATCCTCGACGAGCCGACCCGCGGGATCGACGTCGGGGCCAAGTACGAGATCTACACGATCATCAATGCCCTTGCCGCAGAAGGCAAGGCGGTAATCGTGATCTCATCCGAGCTACCCGAGTTGATCGGCTTGTGCGACCGCATCTACACCCTCAACGAGGGTCGTCTCACCGGTGAAGTAGCCAGGGCGGACGCCAAGCAGGAGACATTGATGCGCTACATGATGAAGGGACGCAGCTAGATGACCACCACTCCGACGGTGAACACAGCCTCGAGTGCACCTGCGCCTGCGCCGCCACCCCGCTCCCCGGGCGGGTGGCTGAAGAAGGCGATGCAGGGCAACTTCCGCCAGTACGGCATGGTCGCCGCGCTCGCGGTGATCGTGATCCTCTTCCAGATCTGGACGAGCGGGATTCTGCTCAAGCCGCTGAACGTCACCAACATCGTTCAGCAGAACGGCTACATCCTGATCCTGGCGATCGGGATGGTCATCGTCATCATCTCCGGCCACATCGATCTTTCGGTGGGCTCGATCGCCGGCTTCATCGGAGCAATGTCCGCGGTCCTGATGATCCACAATCACATGCCGTGGCCGGTCGCTGTCGTGGTCTGCCTGGCGATGGGCGCGGCAATCGGTGCGTGGCAGGGCTTTTGGATCGCCTACGTCGGCATTCCGTCGTTCATCGTGACCCTCGCCGGCATGCTGGTGTTCCGGGGCGCTACGCAATATCTGCTGGAGGGCCAATCGATCGCGCCGTTCCCCCGCAGCTTCCAACAGGTCAGCAGCGGATTCCTGCCCGAGATGGGCGGAAACAGCCTCTACCATTGGCCCACCGTCATCCTCGGTGTGATCGTCATGGCTGCGGCCGTCCTGCAACAGGTGCGGCAGCGAAGGACGCAGTCCCGCTACGGATTCGACGTCTCTGGGGCGGGCTGGTTCGTCGCCAAGAACGTCGCCATCGTCGCCGCACTCGCCGCCTTCACGCTGCTGCTCGCCAGCTACCGTGGCGTGCCCGTCGTCGGCATCATTCTGGCGGTGATGTTCGTCGTCTACGCCTTCGTCATGCGGAGCACGGTCTTCGGGCGGCAGGTCTACGCGGTCGGAGGCAACGGGGCGGCGGCGCTGCTCTCCGGGGTGAAGACCAAGAGAGTGACGTTCCTGGTGTTCGTCAACATGGGTCTGCTGTCGGCTCTGGCCGGCCTGCTCTTCGCCGCCCGCCTCAACTCCGCGACGCCGCAGGCCGGGATCGGGATGGAACTTGAGGCCATCGCCGCGGCGTTCATCGGCGGCGCGTCCGCCAGCGGCGGCGTCGGGACGGTGTTCGGCGCCATCATCGGTGGGTTCGTCCTCGGTGTGCTGAACAACGGAATGTCGCTCATCGGCATCGGCAGCGACGTGCAGCAGGTCATCAAGGGTCTGGTCCTGCTCGCCGCCGTCGGCTTCGACATCTACAACAAGAAGAAGGGCGGCTCCTGACCGATGGACCGGTTCGATCGGGAGATCCTCAAGTTCGTGCACAGCTGGGCGCCCTACGGCGGGCCACCCGCCGACGAGGTGCTGACGGAGTTCGGGATGACCCGGGAGCAACTGGTCGACCGGTTTCACCTCATTCTCGCCACCGAGGCGGCCCGACAGGAGCGCGAGCGGCTCCCCCAACTGCGTGCGCGCAACGAGGCGCGCGCGGCACGGCGGCGCAATGGCATCCGGGTCGAACCACGTTGACGATGCCGACGGCGGCGACGCCGACGCGGTGGCCGTTGGCCGACGGCCGCGAACTGCTCTTCTTCTCCTTGCCAGGACACATTCCGGCACCGACCACCGACCGCAGGCCGCTGACCGATCAAAGTGGGCAGTCGCAGTTGCGCTTCGACCGTCAGACCGGTCAATGGATCATCGTGGCGGCCCTGCGTCAAGACCGCACGCACATACCGACTTTGGCGGAGTGCCCGCTCTGCCCGGGACCGTCCGGGCTCACCAGCGAGGTGCCCGCACCCAACTACGACGTCGTCGTCTTCGAGAATCGCTTCCCCAGCCTGTCCGGGGAGAGTGCCTCTCTCCCGGTGCCAGATGGCTTCACGTCCACGCCGGGCCACGGTCGCTGCGAAGTCATCGTCTTCTCCAGCGACCACACCGGATCGTTCGCCGAACTCGAACCGACCCACGCCCGGTTGGTCGTCGAGGCGTGGCGGCACCGCACCGCCGACCTGATCACCCGACCGGGCATCGAGCAGGTGTTCTGCTTCGAGAATCGCGGTGAAGAGATAGGCGTGACCCTCACCCATCCGCACGGTCAGATCTACGGCTACCCCTACCTGACGCCGCGCACCGCACGGATGTTGGGTGAAGCTAGTGCACATCGAGAGCGTCACGGCACCAACCTCTTTGCCGACATCCTCGCCGACGAGGTGGCCTGCGGCAGCCGGATCGTCACGCGCAACGACCTGTTCACCGCCTTCGTGCCGTTCGCATCACGGTGGCCGGTGGAAGTGCACATCTATCCGAACAGGTTCGTGCGCAACCTGACCGACCTCGACGACGCGGAACTCGACGGCTTCGCGCAGACGTACCTCGACGTCCTCGGCCGGTTCGACC
>JAVRPF010000254.1:0-11709 GCA_032162385.1 Mycobacterium sp. | reverse complement strand
CGCTCATGACCCTGATCATGGATCGTGCAAGTGGCGCAATCCGCGCCACCGTGCCGTTTGGCGGAGTGGACCAGGTCAATTACGATCCGACTTCCAACCGCTATTTCCTGCCTGCCCGGCACTTCGTCAAGGGTGGCACCGCGGCCGCTTCGGGATTTAGCCCGCAGATGGGAGTCGTCGATGGAACGACACGGCAGCTGCTTTTCATGATTCCTGTGGGCACAGGCGCGCATTCTGTCGCCATCGACAGCACGCTCGGGCAAGTCGAGGTGCCCTTTCAGGCCGGCGCGGCGGGATTCCCCAATGGTGGCATTTCGGTATTCTCAACCCGCTAGTTGACCCGGGTCGTTCACGGCTGATCGCTGTTGTCTGGGTGTAGACACGAAAGTGCCTGTCCAGCAAGGGAAACTTGGACTTGGGACGGGACGGGCGTGATGGCTTCAGCGCCGACGGTATCGACGCCCCTCGAGCTGCTCGGCTTGCTCCGAGCGACAGTCGAATTGCGGGCCGACGTTATGGGAGTACGGCCACCGTCGTCACCGGCGCCTGGATCACCGGGATCTGCGGAGCCGGAGCTGGTGCCGGGGCGGGCGCAGGTGCCGGAGCCAGGGCCGGCGGGACGTAGGACGGCGCGGACGGCGCCGTGTACGCTGGCTCCGGCGCCGGGGGGTACACCGACGACGGCGCGGTGAACTCGATGGACGGCGGTGAGGACGGCGGAGACGAGGGCGGAGACGACGGAGGCGACTCGGGCGGCGTCGAGGGCGGTGTCGATGGAGGCGTGGAGGGCGGCGTCGAGGGCGGTGTCGACGGAGGGGTCGACGGCGGCGTCGAGGGTGGCGTGGAGGGCGGCGTCGACGGAGGAGCCGGCGGCAGGGTAATGACGATCGGCGGGAGCGGGATGTACGGGATGAACGGTGGCAGCTGCGGGATACCCGGGGCCGGAGGAACATCGGCCGGCGGCGGCGGTGGTGGCGCCTCAGCGGGCTGCTCGATCGGCGGGCCGGCCGGCGCATTGTCGATGACGGGCCCGGTGTTGGTCCGCGGGCCGACACTCGGCTTGGGCGCGGGCGGAGCCACCGGCGGCGGGGTCAGCACGGCGACCGGCTGGGCCACCGGATCGGGTTCGTGCGGCACCGGAGGCAGGTAGCGGCCCGGAACCGTATCGGACTGAACCGGGGGCGACGCCAGTTCGCTGGCCGACGCCGCAGGCCGGACGTTGATCGCGACGGTGACGGCAAGCGTGGCGAAGCTGACCACGAGGAACACGATCGCACTACCGATCAACAGCATCCGCTGATGCACCGGCGCCACCGCCTCGGTGTACGTCGTCGCGTCGTCGTGCTCCGGGATCAGCTCGCTGAGCGGATCCATCGGCATCTCGTACGGGCCGTCGCCGTAACCGCCCAACTCCAACGGGTCGGGGTCGGCCATCGAGTAGGCCAGCTGCGGTCCCGCCGCCGCGCGCAGCCCGGTCGCCGCATCGGAGGCCGGGATCGCCGGCGCCAACTGCGTCGCCGGACCGGCCGGGTCGATGCTGGCCCAGCCGACGGTGTTGGCCGCTCCCCTGGCGATCGCGAAGCTCGCATCGGTGGGCAGTTCCACCGGCACCGGCGACTGGTCGCGGATGCCCGCGGCGACGGACTCGAGGTCGTCTCGATGCCCGACGAGCATCACCCGCACGGGTGCTTCCGGCTGCGCTCGCATCCCTTCCAACACCGCCGCGCATGCGACGGCCGCACCAGCGGCGCCGATGGGCACGGACGCGAGTACCGCCGCGGTCATGGAGTCTTCACCGACGGTCGTCAGCGTTGCGGTGTCGTCGTCGACCAGCAGCAGCGCGGCGTCGCCGTCGGTGCTGCGCACCAGTGCCGTGGCCGCCTCCACCTCCGACACCACCTCGACGTTCTCGACCCCGGCGCGCAGCAGCACCTGCCGCAGGGTGTCGGCTTGCGATGCGTCCAGGAAGGACAGCCGCGTCGCGGAGAGCCGGTTGCCCGACTCGGTCACCGCGCGGTAGGTGCCGACGATGGTGTCCGCCAGGTCGGTCGTCGCGTTGGCTTCGGGCAGGTCGAGGGCATATTCGTCGAACACCTGGCCACCAGGTGAGCCGATCATCGCCAATCGGGCGACCGGGCCGGTCACCGCGACCCCGAGGACTACGTCCACAGGACTACTCCTTACTCAGGACCTACCCATCCGTATGGGTTTCGCTCACCGCCCTGCATCCGTTACCCCGACGCCTCGACGTCGCAATTCGACCCGGGCAACGCTATCGCAAATCCTGGGAACATCCTTGGCGTCTCGGCACCGCGAACTGCCCACTCTGAACCACCTTGTGCACCCGGCCGAAAATGGGAACAGTGAGGTCCGGCAACGCCTCGCCATCATCACCCGCGGAGAGGACTCGTGACGTGAGCGAAGATCGGTACGCCGCGACGGCCCAGGTGGCGACCACGGCCGTGCCCGCCGCGGGGCGGGTCGGCTACGTCCCCACCCGCGCCAACCGGGTGCGCGACGGGCTCGCGGTCGGGCTGCTCATCGCGGCCCTGCTCCTGCCGTGGAGCATCGACTTCGGGGTCGGCGTCCCCGGCAGCAGCGCCATCCTGTTCGTGGTGGTCGTCGTGGTGACGCTGCTCGCCATCGCCGCCGCGCTCGCACCGCACGTCGGACCGTGGCGGCTCACCGCGCCGCAGCCCGACCTGGGCCGCACGATCCGCGTTCGGTTCTGGCTCACCGCCGCCTACCTGCTCTGCGTGCTCGGATTCATCGGGTTCCACATCGTGGCGACCGTCCGCTACGGCGGAACCGGTGCCGTGCCGCCGGGCGCCGGCCCGGGCATCTGGCTGGGCGCCGCGGGCGCATTGCTCGCCGCGCAGCCCCCGATCACCAGTACCACCATCGAGGACGACGGCTTTGGCCGCTGGTACGCCTCGGTGCGGATCATCGGGGTGGTCTCGATCGTCCTCGCGGCATGGGCCGTGGTGTTCAACCTGTTCTGGCGGGTGCGCTACCTCTTCGTCACCACCGGGACCGTCGGCGGCCGCGACGTCGCGGTCGTGATCACCACCCTCCTCTACGGCGGGGTGGCGATGGTCGCGTTGGTCATCGGTTCGGCCTGGCTGCTGCAGAAGACGGCCGCAGCCCGGCTCGCGACGACGGCGCTGGGCGTGTCGGCCTGCGTCGCAGGCGTGCTGGTGTGGGTCGCCGCTGTCGGCCGCGACGTCGACGCCTTCCACGGCATCGCCGAGAACACGTCAACCGCAGCCGTCGGGTACGAGGGCTACCTGGCCTGGGCGGCCGCGGCCGCGATCGTGGCACCGACGACGCTGTATGCCGTCTTCCTCGTCAAGCCGCCGACCATGGCCGTCTACCGCGGGGCGGCGCTGAAGTGCTTGACGCTCATCGCCTTTTGGACGTTCGCAGCGGCCGGACTGCGCGTCTCCGACTTCCTGATTGCGCTGTCGCTGGACCTGCCGCGGTCCCTCTACGACAGCTTCGCCCTGATGGCGTTCAACGTCGTCACCGGGTGCATCGCGGTGTGGCTGCAACGCCAGCTCCCCAAGGGTGGGCTGTCGTCGGTCGTGATCGCCGCGTTCAGCGGTTCGCTCTTCGTCTTCACGGCCGCCCAGCTGGTCATCGGCGTCGCGCTGGCCCCGCGGTACGCCGACCCGACACCACGAAGCCCCGACGCCATCTACGGCAACGACCTGGCTCAGCAGATCACCAGCATGTTCGACGTCGTGATCTGCGTGCTGAGCCTGGCCATCCTGGTCGCCGTCGTCGTCACCGGGCCGTTGGCGGGCTACCTGGTACGGCGCCGCGGACCTCGCGACGCCACCCCGGCGCCCGTCGGGCCGGGTGCGGCTCCGACGGCCGCCGCGCCTGCCGTCCTCCCACGGCCACAACAGACAACGGTGCCGAAGATCGTTCGGCTCAAACAGGATTCGACCGCACTGCTCGCCACCGCGGAGGTGCCGGTCGCCACGACCGCCCTGCGGATCCAGCGGCGGTCGGAGCCGACGTCACCTCCGGCGGCCACCGACGCCACCGATCCCGTCGCCGACGAGGGCCGCGGCTAGCTCGCCGAACGTACGGTTGTTCACGGCCCTACTCGGGCGATGCGTACGACAACCGTACGTTCAGCGATTGACTCGACACTGTCCGTGCTAATTCGCAGACAGACCACCAGTAATCCCGGGCCTCTCGCTACGGGCAGAACTGCAAAAACCCGAGCGGCCCGCTGACGCAGGGCGGACCGCCGTAACCGCCGTAGCCGCCGTAGCCATAGTCGGGTGGCGGCGGCGCCCAACCCGGTCCTCCCCAGCCCCGGTCTCCGCCTCCGTCCCAGCCGCCGGGCCGCCAGGGGCCGCCCGGTCCGTGGTCCCAGCCCCGGTCCTGTGCCCACCCCGATCCGTTCACGACGGGGGATGGTGCAGCGTTCGCCACGCCCGAGCCGATTCCGAGGGCAGCGAGCCCGAGTGATCCGGCGATGGCGGTTCCTGCCGCGATGGTCTTCAAGTGATTCATGCGAAATCCTGCGATTCTCGTCTGGCAATCGACACCCTGGGTCGTCCATTCGACCCAAAGCCATTCCGGGAGAATGGAAGACGATTCCACTCCCACGATCGACGGTACGCCCGAGTGATTATGAGGAGGCTGTGTGGAGCTTATGCATTTCACGCCCGCGGGGCCGGGCCGCTACCGCGGGTATTGCGGCTCGTGGAAGCGGTTGATGATCGGAATGCGTTCGATGATCCGGTCGCGAAGCCGCGGTTGCTGGGGGGCCGGCGGTACGTACGCGGGCGGCGGAACGTACGCCGGTGCGGGCGGTACGTAGGCGGGTGCGGGCGGCTGATAGACCGGCGGCGGTGCGACGGGCGCTGCGGCGGGCGGCTCGTACACCGGCGCGGCGGCGGGCGCGGGCGCCGGTGGCCTGGCCACCACGAGCGTTTGCGCCACCGCGGCCGCCGCCTGCTGCGCTGACGGGCCGGGGCGCGGCGCAGGTACCGCGACGGGGGCGTCTGCGGCGGCGTTGGCGTTCTGCGGTTGCTCGATTGCGGAATCCGGGGTCAGACGAAGGCCGAGCGCGATCGACAGCGAGACGACGAACGTCAGCACGGCGGCGCCCAGGACGGCCGACAACACACCGATCCTCGACTTCAAGCGCGGCCCCGCCCATACGCCCGGCACCTCGGAGTCGTTGACCTCGCGGGCCGACGCCAGCGCCGCGCCGCGGGCCAGCGCCAGATCGGCTTCGGTGGCGGAGAAGACCGGCGTCTCCGAGATCGCCTCGAACGAGGACACGATCACGTCGACGTCATCCGACCCGACGACGAAGACCGCGTCCGGTCGCCGATCGTTGGAATCCAACACCGCAATCACGCTGCTGGTCAGCTCGAGTGCATCATCGCGGTCCAGCGGCCGGTCGATGCGCTCGACCGTCACTCCCTGATCTTTGACCAGCGCCACGAATGCCGCATCCGGTTCGACCACGCATACCGCGACGTCGTCGTAGTCGGTGATCTCGGCGATGCCGAACGCCAGCGCCTCGGCAGCGTCGGTGTCGGGCACGGCGACGACATTGCGCACACCACGGTCCGCCAGGGCGTCCAGCACGACGCTCGCCGACACCGCGGCCTCATTCGTCCAGGTGACGCCGACCGCGTGCAACCGATTCCCGGCGACGGTGTCCTGGTTCAGGAGGACGTCGAGCAAGAAGTCAGCGTCCAGCGCGCCGACTTGAAACTCGCCGCGGTCGATGGGCGCACCCTCGCCGGTCGCACCCTCGACGAGCACCCAGCGAACCGCGGTCGACGTCAGCGAAAGACCAAATACGAGGTCCATTGGCATGCTCCCGATCCGACTGCACTTGAATCCGACATTACCGCTGCGCGCAACGGCCCGCGTCTGAGCTCGTACCAGGCGCAGCGTCGGCTCGCGATCCGCCACCACGAACGAGGCGCCGGTGAGCGCGGGCGCAGCTGGGTGCGAGACGAACGGCAGCACCGCATCAATCTCGTCGCGCGAGTCGGACGCGTCCCCTCGCGAGCGGATCGAGGTGGTGACCAGTTCGGTCGTGACCACCCGCGACGACGACCTCGGTGAGATCAATCAACGGGCCGGTGAGCCGAAGAAGGACAGGAACGAGGACGTGCTGGGATGTCCGGGGCGGTTAACTCGGGGATGGCGCGACGAGCTGTTCAGCGGAGAAGGTGGTGACATCGCCCTCGTCCTTCACCAGCCCGTCACGGTGAGAGCCCTCCAATCCCGAGGAGAAGGCAAACCCACCAGACGGGAATGCGCGGTCACCGAAGCGGATCGCGTCGAGCAACTGCACGAGATCAGTCACTACGCGGCCGTTGCGACGATCGGTGCGATCCTGCCGACCACGTCGGTGTTCTGCTCCAACGCATAGCCGACCTGCAGGATCTCGGGCTCCGCGAACGGCTTTCCGATGATCTGCACCCCGAGCGGCAGCCCATCGGACGTGAACGCCGCCGGAACCGAAAGGGACGGCAGTCCGGTGACGTTGGCCGGAGCCGAGAAGCGCACGTAAGCAGCGGTGGCGGCTTCGACGGTACCGTCCGGCCACCGCAGAAACGGGTCTGACCGCAGTGTCGCGGCCGCTACGAGGGTGGGGGCGAGCAGCACGTCGATCGAGGCGAACATCTCCCGCCACGCTGCCTGTATCTGCGTCCGCAGGCGTAACCCGTTGATGTAGTCGGTGGCCAGCACAGCGGCGCCGGTCTCGAGGAGGGTGCGGGTCTCGTCGGTGAACTTCTCCGGCGAATTGCGCAGGGAATCCTGGTGATACGCGGTGGCCTCGGGCATCATGATCGCCCACTCCGCTGGGATGATGTGCTCGGCCAGCGGGATCGTCACCTCGACCAGTTCCGCGCCGAGCTCTTCGAGTTTCGCGGCGGCCGCCGCCGCTGCTGCAGTCGCCTCAGAGTCCACCTGCGCGGTGTAATAGTCGGTGGGGATGCCGATCTTCTTGCCGGCGACTCCGGCGCCGATCCCCGTCACCATGTCAGGCACCGGGATGTCGACCGTGCCCGGATCGCGACGGTCGTAACCGGACATCGCGGCCATCACCAGCGCGGCATCCATCACGTTGCGGCTCAGCGGTCCCACGTGGTCGAGCGACCAGGACAGCGACGCCACCCCGACCCGCGATGCGCGCCCGAACGTCGGCTTGAGCCCGACCGTGCCGCACAGCGCGGCCGGGATGCGGATCGAACCACCGGTGTCGCTGCCGAGCGCGACGTGCACGACGCCGGCGCCCACCGCAGCGCCCGACCCACCGCTGGACCCACCGGGGGTGCGATCAGGCGCCCACGGGTTGCCTGTCGTGGGTGTCGTTGCACCATAGGCGAATTCATGGGTGTGGGTCTTGCCGATCAGTATCATCCCGGCTGCGTACAACTTGGCGACGGATGCCGAATCGGCGTCCGGTACATGGTCGGCGCGTTGCGCGGAGCTCGACGTGGTCTTGGTGCCTGCGGTGTCGTAGAGGTCTTTGACCCCCAGTGGAATACCGTGCAGCGGTCCCCGGTAGTTGCCGCCGCCGATCTCCATCTCCGCCAACATGGCCTGTTCGAGCGCGAGTTCGGGTGTGGTGGTGACGAACGCGGTCAGCGCCGGTTCAACCTCCTCGAGGCGGCCCAGCGCTGACTCGGTGACCTCAACCGGTGAGACCTCTTTGGTGCGGATCTTCTCGGCGACCTCGATCAACGGAAGTTCGTAGAGTTCCATAGTGTCCCTTTCTCGTCAGTCTTCGTCAGTCCCAGTGCGCTTTGAAACCGACGGCCGGGACGGTTTCGCCTAGACCCGCGACCGAGGCCTGGCGAATCAGCGCCAACGTCGACGAATAGACCTCGTAGTTCGCCGTCTGTCGATCCGGCGTGATGGTCAGCCCGGCATAGTCGACAGGGCGGCCACTTGGTCTTCCGAAGGCAGAAATTCATTGTCGGACATGGGATCTCCTCGGGTAGATGCTCACAGGGCGGGGGTTCGGTCTGCGTAGTCGACGAGCGCCTCGAACGCCCGTCCGGCGCCGAGCACAGTTGCGTCGGCGCCTAACGCCCCCATGAATTGCAACCCGATCGGCAGGCCGTCGGCGCCGAAGCCCGCAGGCACTGTCAACGCGGGCATCCCGGTCACGTTGGCGGGCACGGTCAAGGCGTTGATGGCACCGAGGATCGGGACGGTTCGGTCACCGAGTGGGGCTTCCGTCGACCCGTAGGTCGGAGCGGTGATCGCGATGGTCGGCGATACCAGCAGGTCTGCGCCCGAGGCGAACATCGCCGCCATTCCGGCGATGACGGCTTCGCGGGCTCGCAGCGCTGCGAGGTAGTCGACACCGCTGTACGCCGCCCCCATCCGCAGTGCCGCCTGGACCTCCGGGCCGAGTTTCTCCGGGGTCATCCCGGTTTGCATCGCATGCCACGCGGCGGCCTCCACCCCGCAGACCACGTCGACCACGTATGGGCTCAGTTCGACATCGGCGAATTCGACCTCCGTGATCGTGGCCCCAGCGCCTTCGAGAGCGCGTACGGCGTCGTCGAAGACGGCGGCCACGTCGGGGGCGAGCCGATCGCAGAAGTACTTCTGCGCGATGCTGATCGTCAGACCTTCCAGCCCGCGGTCGAATTCGGCGCGGAAATCGGGGACGGGACCACTCCTGCTGTACGGGTCGCCAGGGTCGTGTCCGGCGATGACCTCGAGCAGTGCCACCGTGTCGTCGACGGTGCGCCCGAGCGGTCCGGTGTGGTCGAGTGTCGAGCTCAGTGCGCTGACACCGCGGCGGCTGACCATGCCGAAGGTCGGCTTGTGGCCGGTGACTCCGCACAGTGCGGCGGGGATGCGGATCGAGCCGCCGGTGTCGGTGCCCAGCCCCGCTGTCGTGACGCCCGCCGCGATGGCGGCACCTGTGCCACCACTGGAACCGCCGGGGATCCGGTCGAGCGACCAGGGATTTCGGGTGGGCGGCGTGTTGACCCCGTAGGCGTACTCATGCGTGGTGGTCTTGCCGACGATGATCGCACCTGCGGCCTTCAGCCGCCGCACCGCCTCCGAATCCTGCACCGCCAGATGCTCAGGGGCACCGAGTGATCCGTTGAGGGTCCGGTACCCGCCGACGTCGTAGATGTCTTTGACCACGACCGGAATGCCGCCCAGCGGTCCCGGTGTCACCGCGGAGTCGCGTTGTTCTTGTGCCACGGCCAGTGCCTCGTCGGCGAACACCGCGGCGAACGCTTCGATCTTGCCCTCGGTGTGGGAGATCCGAGCCAGTGCGTTCCGTACGAGGTCCACCGGGTCGAGGTCGCCGGATTCGATGCCCGCGCGCAGCTCGGGGATGGTGGGGTTGGTCCGTAGTTCAGTCATCAGTTCCCCTTACCCGGCCGCGCCGGCCAGTTGTGGTTCCAGCACGGCGTCGACCAGTTTGCGGGTGATATCGGTGCCGGGGTTGGTCAGCAGCTGATCCACGGGTCCCGCCTCGACCAGCTTTCCGTGGTCGAGTACCCCGGCGTGCTCGCACATGTGCTCGACGAGGGCGAGGTTGTGGGTGATGAGCAGCATGGTGAGTTTGCGTTCCCGCTGAAGGTCCTTGAGCAGGTTCAGGATCTGAGCCTGGACCGACACGTCGAGCGCCGCGGTCGGCTCGTCGAGGACGACGAAATTCGGGTTGGTGACCAGAGCCCTGGCAATACCGAGGCGCTGGCGCTGTCCGCCGGAGAACTCGTGGATATAGCGGTCGTAGTGCGACGGCAGCATGCCCACCCGGTCGAGCAGTTCGAGGGTCTTCTTGCGGGCCTCAGCGGAAGAGAAAGACCGGAAGTGTTTGAGCGGGTAGGCGATCTGGGCTCCGACGCTGCGTCGCGGGTTGAACGCGGACCCCGAATCCTGGAACACCATCTGAATGTGGTGTCGGTATCGGCGCATATCCAGATCCGACAGGCCGACCAGCTCGTTGCCGTCGAAGGTGACCGATCCCGAGGTCGGCTTCTCCAGCCCGAGCACCATGCGGCCCGTCGTCGTCTTACCGGATCCGGATTCGCCGATCAGGCCGAATGTCTCGCCGCGGGTGATGACGAAGCTCAGCGAGTCCACCGCGACGAATTCGCTCCGCTTGCCGTTTTCCCCCCGAACGGTGAATACCTTTGTCAGTCCGGACACTTCGATCAGTGCATTGTCATGCGACATGTGCGTTCTCCTTCGACGTGTCACCGTGGAACTCGAAGAGGCGCCGGTCCGCGCGCAGAACGGCACGGCTGGCGTCGTCCAGGTGCAATCGCGGTACCGCCCGCATGAGGCCCTGCGTGTACGGGTGTTGCGGGTGGTTCAGCACCTGGTCCACCGTTCCCGATTCGAGGACGTCGCCGCGGCGCATCACGGTGACGTCGGTGCAGACGTGCGCGACCACGCCGAAGTCGTGTGTCACCAGGAGGATCGACGTGCCGAGTTCGGCGTTGATATCGACGAGTAGGTCGAGAATCTGCTTTTGCACGGTCGCGTCGAGTGCGGTGGTCGGTTCGTCGGCGAGCAGCAACTCCGGTCGGCAGGACAGGGCGATGGCGATGACCACCCGCTGACGTTGCCCACCGGAGAGCTCGTGGGGGTAGGCCTTCATCCGGCGCTTCGGGTCGGGTAGCGCCACCAGGTCGAGCGCTTCGAGTGCTTGCGCCTTGGCGGTGGCATTGTCGACACCTTGATGTAGCCGGATCACTTCCACGAGTTGCGCACCGATGGTGAAGGACGGGTCCAGAGCCGACAGTGCGTTCTGCGAGACCAGCCCGATGTGCGGACCTCGGATGGCGCGCATCTCTTTGTCGGTTTTGGTCAGCAGATTCTCGCCGCGGAACAGGATTTCACCGCTGGTGATCTGAGCCCGGCTGGTGCCGAGCAGGCGCAGCACGGCCAGCGACGTCACCGATTTTCCGGAGCCCGATTCGCCGACCAGGCCGAGGATTCCGCCTTCGCGAATCGAGATGTTTGCGTTCTTGACGGCGTGCACGACGCCATTGTCGGTGTGGAAGTCGACGCTGAGGTTCTTGATGTCGAGGGCGTTGTGGTCGGTCATCACCTGGTCTGCTTTCGCGGGTCGAGTGCGTCACGGACGCCGTCGCCGATCAAATTGAAGGCGAGCGAGACGACGAGGATGAGAAGACCGGGAATGGTGGCGACGTGGTAGATGCCTTCCAGCAATACGTTCTTGCCGTCGGCGGTCATGATGCCCCAGTCCGGTGTGGGTGGGATGACACCGACGCCGAGGAAACTGAGGCCGGATGCGACCACGATCATCAACCCGCACAGCGTGGTTGCGTACACCAGTAACTGAACGATGACATTGGGCATCAGCTCGCGGAACATCAACAGCACGGGGTTGGCGCCGTATGCGCGCGCCGCTTCGACGTAGTCCTTGGACGATTCCTGCACGGTCGCGGTGTACGCGACGCGGGCCATGTACGGGATCAGGGTGATTCCGATCGCGAGCATCACATTGCCCAGGCCTGCACCCAATACCGCCGACAGGGCGATCGCCAGCAGTACCAGCGGAAAGGCGAACAGCACGTCGAGGACCCGCATGAGCGTTTCGCCGGCCCTGCTGCGCTGGAAGCCGGCGAACAGACCGATCATGAGCGCGAGCGGAAACACCACAAGAACCGGGACGACCGCCACCGTCAGGGAGTTTCGGCCGCCGTA
>JAVRPF010000253.1:0-2621 GCA_032162385.1 Mycobacterium sp. | reverse complement strand
CGTCGTCGACCGTGACCATCGTCGAATGGTCGGTGTCCTCGGATTGGGTTGACATACTTGGCAACTCGATTCTCTTCGGCGTCGCACGCACGCAGCGTGCCCGGCTTGTCGCAGAACGCGCCGAAGGGGCCTGAATCCCGCCGACCACCGGCGCAAGGTGTCGAAAACTCACCTCCTAACCGTTGTCAGGCGTGGTGGCGTTGCATGTCGTCAACGCCGCCGTGAGGCACTCACGGGTGGTTGGCCCCGACGGTAGTCCGTGTTCACCTGCCAGTGCCACTAAATTCGCCCACGTGTTTTGAAACGTTCACGTTGGTTTGACCTCGCAGTATTTGCCGCATCCGTCGACTGCCCAGCCCCGCGGACTTCAGGCGTGCGCGATGGTCAGTACGGCCGTCACCCGGGCGCCTGCCGTTTGCAGAACCCGCACCGACTCGTCCGCGGTGGCACCGGTGGTGACGACGTCGTCGACCAGCAACACCTCGCCCCCGACGGGCCGGCGCAGCACGACCCGACCGGCGATGTTGCGCTGTCGGCCGCCTGCCGAGAGGCCCACCGAGTCGCGGGTGAACGCCCGCATCCGCAGCGCCGGCGAAACCGTCGTGTCGGGCGGCCCGGCGGCCAGCGCCATCCGGGTGACTGGGTCTCCCCCGCGGCGCCGGGCGGCCGACCGGCGGGTGGGGGCAGGCACTAGCGTCAGCGGAGCGTCGACGATGCCCCAGGCGAGCAGGTGGGTCAGCCCGGCATGCAGTGCCGCGGACAGCGGGCCGATGAGGTCGGCGCGGCCATGTTCCTTGACGGCGACGATCGCCTCGCGACGGACGCCGGCGTAGCGGCCCAGGGAGAAGACGGGTACGCCGGGGTCGAGCCGCGGCGTCACCAGGACCGGCTCGTCGGTCCTGACCATCAACGTCCCCGCGCAGGCGTCGCACCACCGCGTCGACGGCGCACCACAGCCGCCGCACTCCATCGGGAGGACGAGGTCGAACAGCACTCCCGCAGTGTGTCGCCGCGGTCTGACACGTGGACCGCCGAGCGCAATCAGCCGGAGAGCACCGGCACCGCGCCGGCGTTCATCAGCGGCCGGACCTCCGCCCACGCCGGGTCGTCTTCGGCCGCCGATCCCGAAAGCTGAAGCACGCCCCGCTGATCGGCGACGTACACCGTCGACGGGTTGGCGGCCACCGCCGTTACCGGAGCCAGCAGGTTGCGGCTCGGGCCATCGGAGTTCACGCCGTCGAGGTTGACGTAGGACACCGGATGCTGGGGATCGGTGCGGCTGACCACGATGTCGTCGCCGGTGCGCCAGGACAGCGACACCGCGGTGTCACCCAGCCCGAAGCCCAGCCGCCGCGGGTAGGTCAGTGCGTACTGCCCGCCCTGCGTCTGCTCGACACTGGCCAGGATGACCTGGCCCTCGATGACCATCGCGGCGCGCGTCCCATCCCGCGACAGCTGCAGCTCGTCGACCGGTCCGGGGAAATGCGTAACCACGGCGGTGGAGTCGATGGGAATCCGCGCGGGCTGCCCGGACGCCGCCTCCTGGATGACCCGCACCACGTTGTTGCCGTCCACGACGACCCAGATCGCGTCGTCGAGCGACCAGGTGGGCCGCGACAACGTGCGCCCGTCCAGTGCCTGGGACGCATCGCCGTCCACCGGGCCGACCCACAGCGACGACGCCATGTCGGGCGCGCCCGGCCGCAGCGTCACCACCGACGCCGCCTCCTGTCCGCTGCGCGACAAGGCCGCCGCGGTCTGGTTGGGCATCTGCCCGAAAGAACCGGGTAGGCGTGGTGCCTTCTGACCGTCCATCGACACCATCGATCCACCCACCAGGGCGTGCAATCCCGCGGCTGCGCCCGAGTCGGCGCCCGGGTCGGTCGCCGCCACGTCGGAGGTGCTCCACCCCTCGGCGAACCGGTCGTCCAGCGCGGCGCCGTCGGCGTTGATCACGTACGGGCCGTTGATGCCGGCCCGCGACAGCGTCCAGATGATCTGGGCGGCGAGCAGTTGCCTGCTGTGCGGGTCGGTGGTCGAGAGATTCTCCAGGTCGACGCGGGCACCGCCGTATCCGCGACCCACTCCGGCCTTGCCGCCGTCGGCTCGCGTGACCGGGCCGCGCAGGCGCAGCGGCGGCCCGAGAAGGTTGCGCACCGTCTTGTCCATCTCCGGACGAGGGCCCGAGACCAGCTTGGTGACCAACTCGGTGGCCAGCAGGTCGGGATCGGACACCGCCACGTAGCGCGGGTCGGGCACGACGGTCTTGCCGGTCGGGTCGACGAAGTACAGAGTGTTGCGCTTGTAGGTCTGCTGGAACTGTTGCCAGTCGAGGAAGACCCCATTGGGCAGCCGGTCGATCCGCCAGCCGCCGGGCGTCTTGACGAGCTCGATCGGACCGGGATCGGGCAACGCTCCCTCGCCCGTCTCGAACACGCCCATGTCGGACAGCGAGCCCAGGATGTCAGCCCGCATGTTCACCGAAACCCGTTGCGGACCCCGTGTTTCGACGAACACCACACGGTCGATCAGCAGCGCGCTGCCCGCGTCGTCCCAGGAGCTCGACGCCGACTCGGTGAGGAACTGCCGCGCGGCCAGGTGCCGGTTCGCGGGATCGGCCG
>JAVRPF010000252.1:0-3478 GCA_032162385.1 Mycobacterium sp. | reverse complement strand
CGGCGTTGAGCGCGAAACCGTACCGGTGGTAGACGCCGGTGTGCTCGCCGAAGCCGTGCAGGAAGATCACCGCGGCGCGGGGCCGGGAGGCCGCCCAGTGCCGGTAGTACGCGCGGCCGTTGTCGGTATCCAGAAATGGCATGCTTCGACTGCACCAGGTGAACCCGTGTCCGCGCAAGGGATTTGCTCAGGCTCCGATTCGATTCGGGACGCCCACGAGTACGTCGCGCTGCTCCTCCATGCGGGCGCGGATCGCCGCGACGACGGCGGACACCTCCGGTCGGCGCAGGGTGTCCGGCCGGGTCACCAGCCAGTAGGTCAACTGAATCGCGACCGCGTCGGGCAGCACCCGGATCAGGTCGTCGTGCCGGTCGGCCATGAAGCACGGCAGCAGGCCCAGCCCGGCCGAGGCTCTGGTCGCCTCCACGTGCACGAAGACGTTCGTGGAGGTGACGGATTCCCGCATGGTCGGCGCGAAGCTGCGGGCCAGGTCGAGATCATCGACCTGCAGCATCGAGTCGATGAAGTAGACCAACGGGTGGCCTGCCAGCTCGGCCCGCGACGCCGGGGTGCCGTGCTCGACGAGGTATTCGGCCGAACCGTACAGACCCAACCGGTAGTCGCCGAGCCGGATGGCCTCCGCGCGGTGCACCTGGGGTTCGCCGACCACCACCTCGATGTCGAGGCCGGATCGCTGCTGGGTCGCGCGCCGCGTCGCGGCGACGATCTCGACGGCCACCTTGGGGTGGCGTTTCTGCACGGCGGCAGCGGCGGGCGCGGCGACGTACGCGCTGAAGCCGTCCGTCGCCGACATCCGGACCACGCCTTCGAGCGTTCGCATGCCCGCCGAATCCGCGGCCAGGGAGCGCACCGCGGATTCCACGGCCTCGGCGGCGGAAAGCGCCTCGCGTCCGAGGTCGGTCAGCTCCCAGCCGCCCGCCACCCGGGCGAGCAGTCGGCCGCCGATGGACTGTTCCAGGGCGGCGATGCGGCGCGAGATGGTGGTGTGGTTGATGCCGAGCTCCTCGGCGGCGGTCACGTAGCGGCCGGACCGGCCGACTGCCAGGAGCACCAGCAGATCGTCGGCACTGAGCCGGCTGGGCTGGGTCATATGTGCAGTTTTGCAGATCGGTGCTGCATATTTGGCCATTGCCACCGAACGGAACCTGCACTGATACTCAGATGAGTTTGTGGCGGGCATCACAATCTACGGAGGAGCTTGGCGATGAGTACACCCACAGGTCTGCGGCGGGTGGTCGCCGCTTCGATGGCCGGCACCGTGGTGGAGTGGTACGAGTTCTTCCTCTACGGCACCGCGGCGACCCTGGTGTTCAGCAAGGTGTTCTTCTCGGCAAGCACCAGCGAACTCGACGCGATCCTCGCTGCGTTCATCACCTATGCCGTCGGCTTCGCCGCGCGGCCGCTGGGCGGCATCGTATTCGGGCACTACGGGGACAAGTACGGCCGCAAGAAGCTGCTCCAGTTCTCCCTGCTGTTGGTGGGCGCGGCCACGTTCCTGATGGGCTGCCTGCCGACGTTCGGTCAGATCGGCTACTGGGCACCCGCGCTGCTCGTCGTGTTGCGCTTCATCCAGGGCTTCGCCGTCGGCGGGGAGTGGGGCGGCGCCGTACTGCTGGTGGCCGAGCACAGCCCCAACAAGGAGCGCGGATTCTGGGCCAGCTGGCCGCAGGCCGGGGTCCCTGCAGGCAACATGCTCGCCACGGTGGTCCTGCTGGTGCTGACCGCGACGCTGTCCGACGCGTCCTTCCTGTCCTGGGGTTGGCGCGTCGCGTTCTGGTTGTCCGCGGTGGTGGTGCTGGTCGGTTACTACATCCGGACCAAGGTCACCGATGCGCCGATCTTCGTTGCGGCCCAACAAGAGGCCGAGCAGATCAAGGCGACGTCGTTCAGCGTGGTCGAGGTGCTCAAGCGCTACCCGCGAGGGGTCTTCACCGCGATGGGTCTGCGGTTCGGCGAGAACATCATGTACTACCTGGTGGTTACGTTCTCCATCACGTATCTGAAGGTGCAGGTGGGCGCGAACACCAGCTCGATCCTGTGGTATCTGCTGGTGGCCCACGCGGTCCACTTCGCGGTGATTCCGCTCGTCGGAAGGCTGTCGGACCGCTACGGACGCCGGCCGGTGTACATGGTTGGCGCGATCCTGGGCGCCACTTGGGGATTCTTCGCGTTCCCGATGATGAACAGCGGGAACTACGCAGTCATCACGTCCGCGATCACCCTCGGCCTGATGATCCACGCCGTCATGTACGCGCCACAGCCGGCGATCATGGCGGAGATGTTCCCGACCCGGATGCGCTATTCCGGTGTGTCCCTTGGCTATCAGGTCACCTCGATCGTGGCGGGCTCGCTGGCACCGATCATCGCGGTGAAACTACTGGAGATCTACGATTCGTCGGTCCCGATCGCGGTGTACCTGGCCGCGGCCTGTGCCATCACGCTCGTCGCGGTGCTGTTCACCCGCGAGACGAAGGGCATCGACCTGAAGTCCCTCGACGTCGTCGACGCCGAGGAGGTCGCCGCGGCGCGCGACAGGGCCGCTGTCTGATGTCCGACCTTTTGGGCCGTTCGGCCCTGGTCACCGGCGGCGCGAGCGGCATCGGCGCGGCCTGCGCGCGTGACCTCGCCAGGCGGGGAGCCACCGTCACCGTCGCCGACGTCGATGACGTGGGCGCCAATGCGCTCGCCCATGATATCGGCGGAAGGGCCTGGGCGGTAGACCTTCTCGACGTCGGCGCCCTCGAGGAGCTGCGGCTGGAGACCGACGTCCTGGTCAACAACGCGGGTGTGCAGAGCATCGCCCCCATCGTCGAGTTCAGCCCGGAACGTTTCCGGTCGATGCTCACGTTGATGGTCGAGGTGCCGTTCCTGTTGATCCGTGCGGCACTGCCGCACATGTTTGCGCAGCGCTTCGGGCGGATCGTCAACATCTCATCGGTGCACGGCATTCGCGCTTCCGAGTACAAGGTGGCCTACGTGACGGCCAAGCACGGTCTGGAAGGGCTGTCCAAGGTGACCGCGCTGGAAGGCGGGCCGCACGACGTCACCAGCAACTGCGTCAACCCGGGTTACGTCCGAACACCGTTGGTGACTAGGCAGATCGCCGATCAGGCCCGCACCCACGGTGTCCCCGAGCAGGAGGTCGTCGAGACGATCCTGCTGGCCGAGAGCGCGATCAAGCGACTGGTGGAACCTGAAGAGGTCGCGGCTCTGGTGGGCTGGCTGGCGTCGCCGAGTGCGGGCATGGTGACCGGCGCGTCCTACACGATGGACGGTGGCTGGAGCGCACGGTAGTCGCGCTGGCCGCACTCAACAGAATCGATGTCGTCGTGTTGCCTGACCGGAAAATACCAAGGTGAGTGGCAGGCGAGAGTAGCCGGCGGAGCTTGCGGAGCCGTCGGATTGTGAGGCTGTGTATTTGGGTTATGCGGCGAGTTCAAGGGTGACGTGGTAGCCC
>JAVRPF010000251.1:0-2544 GCA_032162385.1 Mycobacterium sp. | reverse complement strand
GCTTGGGCAGCATGGCTATTCGGTCACCGTCGTGGAGCGGCACCCCGGGCTGCGGCCGGGCGGGCAGGCCATCGATGTGCGGGGTCCGGCGCTGACGGTGCTGGACCGCATGGGGTTGCTGGCCGCCGCCGCGGACCGCAAGACGGGGATTCGCGGCTCGTCCGTCGTCGACCGCGACGGCAACGAGCTGTCCCGGGACACCGAATCGACGCCCACCGGCGGCCGCATCGACAACCCCGACATCGAGCTGCTGCGTGACGACCTGGTCGAGTTACTTTACGGGACAACACAGCCCGCGACCGAATACCTCTTCGACGACAGCATCGCCGCTGTCCAGAACCGTGGTCCCGCCGTCGATGTGACTTTTGAACGCTCGCCCGCCCGCAGCTTCGATCTGGTGATCGGCGCCGACGGCTTGCACTCCAACGTGCGCCGACTGGTTTTCGGCCCCGAGGAGCGATTCATCAAGCGGCTCGGGACGCACGCCGCGATCTTCACCGTGCCCAACTTCCTGGATCTGGACTACTGGCAGATGTGGCACTACGGGGACAGCACGATGGCCGGGGTCTACAGCGCTCGCAACAACACCGAGGCGCGCGCCATGTTGGGCTTCATGGACGCCGAACTGCGGATCGACTACCGCGACACCGAAACCCAATACGCCGCGGTGGAGCAGCGGATGTCCGGCGACGGCTGGGTGCGACCGCAACTGCTGGAGTTCATGCGCAATGCGCCGGATTTCTACTTCGACGAGATGGCGCAGATCCTGATGGATCACTGGTCGATCGGCCGAGTCGCGCTGGTGGGTGACGCCGCGTACTGCTGCTCGCCGTTGTCGGGCCAGGGGACCAGTGTCGCGCTGCTGGGCGCCTACATCCTCGCCGGCGAGCTCAAACGCGCCACTCAGGGCGACTGGGTGGACCACGGGCTCGGCTTCTCCAACTACTTCAAGCGCTTTCACGGATATACCGAGCGCACGCAATTTCTGGCCACCGACAACATTCCCGGCGGTGCGCCCATATCGCAGGAGCAGTTCGAGGCGATCGTGAACTCGATCACGCCGAGCAACTATTAACCGGGAACGAACACTGCGCCGAATGCGTTGAGGCCATCGTGCGTCTTTCCGTTCTCGATCTCGTCCCGGTACGCACCGACCAGTCGACCGGCGACGCGCTGGCGGCCACCGTGCAGCTGGCGCAGACCGCCGACCGTCTGGGCTTTACTCGCTACTGGGTCGCCGAACACCACAACATGCCTTCGGTGGGCGCGACCAGCCCGCCGGTGCTGCTCGCCTATCTGGCCGCGCAGACGTCGCGACTGCGGCTCGGATCCGGTGGCGTCATGCTGCCCAATCATGCGCCGCTGGCGGTTGCCGAGCAGTTCGCCCTGCTGGAAGCCGCCGCCCCGGGCCGAATCGATCTGGGCATCGGCCGGGCGCCCGGCTCGGACCCCGTCACGTCATACGCGTTGCGCGGCGCCCGCGATGATCGCGACATCGAGAACTTCCCCGAGTACCTCGACGACGTGGCGGCGCTGATGAGCGCGCGCGGCGTGCTGGTTCCGTTGCGCTCGGGGGAGTATCGGCTCAAGGCCACCCCGGCCGCGGCCAGCGAACCGCGGCTCTGGCTGCTGGGCTCGTCGATGTACTCGGCGCATTTGGCCGCGGCCAAGGGGCTGCCCTACGTGTTCGCACATCACTTCTCCGGCAAGGGGACCGAAGAGGCGCTCGAGCTCTATCGCTCGCGGTTTGTGCCCAGCACGTTGACTGCCGAGCCGGTCACGTTCTTGACGGTGAATGCGGTGGTGGCCGAAACACGGGACGAGGCAACGGCATTGATGCTGCCCAACCTGCAGATGATGGCGCGGCTGAGGACCGGCCAGCCGCTGGGTCCGGTCCCTCTGGTGGAGGAGGCGCAGGTCGCGGAACTGACGTCGCAGCAACAGCACATCGTGGACAGTGGGCTGCAGCGTGCCGTCCTCGGGACTCCAGCGCAGGCCGCCGAACAGTTGCGGGCGCTTGCCGAACAGTTCGGCGTCGACGAGGTGATGGTGAACCCGGTCGCGTCGGCTCGTCGTGGCACCGACCCTGCCACTGCCCCGGGGCGGGCGGCAACGCTGGAGCTGCTGGCCAAGGAATTGTTTTAGCACTCAGTCCAATACGCCGGCCTGCTCGGAGTGACTCGAATTAGGCTGGGGCGCACGGCTTCTGATCCAGTCCTCGAGGTCACTCGGCGGCACCGGCGGGCAGTGCACGAACCCCTGGGTGATGCTACAGCCGAACCGCTGCAGTGCGCTCAACGTGACCTCATCTTCAACTCCCTCGGCGACGAGGTCGGCTCCGAGGCTGTCTGCCAACGCCACCGTCGAGCGCACAATGGCGACCGATCGCGCGTCTTGGGCCAGTCGCGCCACGAAAATTCTGTCGAGTTTCAGCTCGTCGACCGTCACATCTTGCAGGCGTGCCAGCGACGACCACCCGGTGCCGTAGTCGTCAAGCGAGATACGAACGCCGAGGCGCTGCAGTTCGGCCACCGTGTCGCGGGA
>JAVRPF010000250.1:0-4501 GCA_032162385.1 Mycobacterium sp. | reverse complement strand
CGTTGCGGTCCTGCACCCGCACCACGTCGGGGTCGTTCTTGTCGTACTCGACGTAAATCCGCATGCCCGTGTCCAATTCGGACGGATAGAGCACGCCGAGTTCGGGCCGGTACGTGACGCGGTCGGGTGTGACGAACTCGATGGTCGAGCGCCGCGGGCCCGCATCGAGCACCTCGGCGGCGGCCACCCCCATGTGACGTTCGATCTGACGGTCGTTGCGCCACGCGCCGAACACCAGGAGCATCGCGGACAGGGTCACCAGGCACGCCGCGATGACGATTCCGATGCGCGTCCAGCGGATGATGCGCTGCGGCCGCGTCTCGCCGGCCTCGCCGTAGAAATGCGGAATCACGGTGGCGCGCACCGCCTTCAACCGCGTTCTGATCTCCTCGATCACAACGCAGCCTTGATCGACGCATGCAACGCCCGCAGCGACGAGCGGTCGGCCTTCACCTCCAAGACCCGCATGCCGTCGAATGATTCGCTCAGCGCGGCGGCGAGATCGTCGGCCTCGACCTGACGACTCTCGACGTGATACGCGCGGCACAGCGCGCCGACGTCGACGTCATGCGGGGTGCCGAAGATCCGCGACGACACGTCGGAGAACCGCGGATCTCCCTGCTCGAGTAGTTCGAAGATGCCGCCGCCGTTGTCGTTGGACACCACAATCGTCAGATTGCGCGGCGTCGGCTCCGTCGGCCCGATCAGCAGGCCCGAGCTGTCGTGCACGAACGTGAGGTCACCGATCAACGCGATGGTGCGCCCGTCGTGTGCGAGCGCCGCGCCGATCGCCGTCGACACCGTGCCGTCGATCCCCGCGACCCCGCGGTTCGACCGCACCTTGATGCCCTCTGTGTTCAGCCCGACCAGTGCCGCGTCGCGCACCGGGTTCGACGCGCCCAGCACCAGCTGGTCCCCCGGCTGCAGCGCATCGGCCACGGCAGCCGCGACGTGCAACCCGGTGGTCAGCGGGTGGGCCTCGAGCTGTCCACGGACCGTCTCGATCGCGTGCCGGTTCACCTCCGCGCAGCGCTTGAGCCAGTTCGCGTTCGGCTCGCCCGTCGTCACCGCACGCGTGCCCGTGGCCTGCGAGTTCCCCGACACATCCGGCCAGCGTGGCCCGGTGGTCAGCGCATAAACCGGCACCGACGGGTCGGCCAGCAGCGCCGACACCGGCCGGTGCAGCGTCGGGCGGCCAAGCATGATCACCTGCTGCGGGCGGACCAGCCGCAACGCGAACGGGTGCAGCGGGTTCTCGCTGGGCGGCGCCGTCGGCTCGGCGACCGTCGGCAGGTTGGCGAGATTGGGGTGCACACCCGCTCCGTGCCCGGCGATGACAACGGTGTCCGGTGTGACGTCGATGTCCAGCGGCTGGTCGAACGTGACGGGCGGTGTGTACGTCCACGGCCTGCCATCGGGACGGCCCTCGGGTGCGTAGGCGCCGGTCTCGTCGGCGTCGGGCACCAGCGGCTCGCGCAGCGGGTTGTCGAACTGCACCGGCCCGGCGTTCGCGGTGCGAGATCCCGTGGCCGCCACCAGAACTCGGCACGTCGCCGAGCGCCACTGCCCGTTCAGCGCGTCCATCCGCTCGGGTATGTCCTCGGCCAGACCCAGGCTGATGTTGGCGCGCATCTGCGTGCCGAAATAGCCGAGCTGCTCCATCGTCTGGTTGGCGCCGGTGCCCAGCAGCTCGTAGGGCCGGTTGGCGCTCAGCACGATCAACGGCACCCGCGCGTAGTTGGCCTCCACGACGGCAGGCCCGAGGTTGGCCACCGCGGTGCCCGACGTCATCGCCACACACACCGGCGCCCGCTCGGCCACCGCGAGTCCGATCGCCAGGTAGCCAGCGGTGCGCTCGTCGATGCGGACATGCAGCCGGATGCGGCCGGCCCGGTCGGCGTCATGAAGCGCAAACGCCAGCGGCGCGTTGCGCGAACCCGGGCACAGCACGACGTCGCGCACGCCGCCACGAATCAGTTCGTCGACCACGACGCGGGCCTGCGCCGTCGATGGGTTCACCAGTACAGCGTATCGGCGAAGAATTTGAGGGCCGCGGCGTTGACGACCTGCGGCCTTTCAATGAACCCGAGGTGCCCGGTGTGGGGAATCTCCAGGTAGCGGCCGTTCGGGATGGCGTCGGCGACCTCGCGGCCGAGGTGCGCGGGCAGCACCACGTCGTCCTGGAAGCCGATGACGAGCACGGCAGCGGTAATACTTCGGTAAGCAGGCAGCCGGTTACCCTCCGGGCCGATGCTCAACTGGGTCTTCAGGCCGGGCGTCGCCTTGGTCGGCCACATGGTGAACATCTCGATCCAGTCCCGCACCGCGACGTCGTCGTTCAGCGTCTTCGGCGAAAAACTTTCCAGCAGACGCACTTTCGCGTCATACACCGCCGGCAGCGCGACGCCGGACTCGGCGAGCTCGACCTCGGCGCCGCGGAAGAAGTCGCGAGCTCTGTCGTGGCGGCCGCGGGTGGCCATCAACACCGCCGACCTGACCAGCTCGGGTCTGGCCACCATCAGCTCCTGTGCGATGAACGCGCCCATCGACACTCCCACCACGCGCACCGGCGCCGCGTCGAGCTTCTCGATCAGCGCCGCCGTATCCGCAACCATCGTGTCCGTGGTGAAACCGTCGGCGTTCTCCGTCGCGCCGACGCCGCGGTTGTCGAACGTGATGCAGCGATAGCCGCCCCGCAGAAACTCCGGCACCTGGTGCAGGTGCCAGGTGCGGCCCACGCCGCCACGACCCGCGATGAACAGCACCGGGTCGCCTCTGCCGCGGTCGTCGTAGGCCAGATTCACGCCGACGACGCTACTCGACCGCGATTTGTGGAGTGCTACCCGCGCTCAGCGCGGCTGAGGCTCCACAATTCGCCGGTTCCGACGGCCGCCGCGCGCCCGCTGGATCGCCGCGTTCCACAGCAGTTGCACCGACGGGATCAGCTGGCCGTGCTTGACCGTGTCCTTCGACAGCATCGCTGTGGCGGTCGCCTTCGTCACAACGGACGCCTTCGACATGTGGCCTGAGTCGTACGGCGGCTGCGGGTCGTACTCGATCACGAGCTGCACCGCCTTGGCCTTGGCGTCCCCGCAGATCTGGCCGTACAGCCACATCGCAAGATCGATGCCTGCCGACACACCCGCTGCGGTCACGATCTTGTCCTCGTGCACTATCCGCTGATCACCGACGGCCTCGACGCCGAACGGCTTCAGCATCGGCACCACCATCCAGTGCGACGTGGCCCGTTTGCCCTCGAGCAGCCCCGCCGCGGCGAGGATCACCGAACCCGAGCACACCGACGTCGTCCAGGTGGATGTCTCGTGAGCCTTGCGTACCCAGTCGAGCACCTTCTCGTCGCGGGCGTGCTCGAAGGTCGTCATGCCGCCGGGCACCAACAAGATGTCGGGCGACGGCGTCTCGTCGAACGAATGCGTCGCGCCGACGAGCAGCACGCCGGAGTCCGCCGCGATGGGTCCGGGCTCGTGCCAGACGAACCGGACCTCGGCGTCGGGCAGGTTGCGCAGCACCTCGTAGGGCCCGATGAAGTCCAGGGCGGTGAAGCCGGGGTAGACCACGATTGCGATCTGGGTCATTGCCATCTCCTTTTGTTAGGCGAATGTCTTGCGGTACTGGTCGGGCGAAACGCCGAGCCGTCGAACGAAATTGCGGCGCAAGGTCTCCGCAGTGCCGAACCCGCAGCGGGCCGCGATGACCGTGACGGTGTCGTCGGT
This sequence comes from Mycobacterium sp., assembly GCA_032162385.1. Classification (GTDB taxonomy): domain Bacteria; phylum Actinomycetota; class Actinomycetes; order Mycobacteriales; family Mycobacteriaceae; genus Mycobacterium. Next base: position 767 of record JAVRPF010000250.1, on the reverse strand, counting down.
CTCCTCCAGTTGGCGGCGGGCGGCTTCGGTCCGGATTCGCTCGACATAGGTGCCGGGGGCCTCGCCGACCTCGTCGGTGAACACGCGCGTGAAGTGGCGCGGGCTCATCGCAGCGCGACGGGCCAGCTCGGGAATGCTGTGCGCTCCACCGGGTTCGGACTCAATGGCGTCCTGCACGTCGCGGATCGGCGCCCGCTTGGCGCGCGGCATCCACACGGGCGCCGCGAACTGCGTCTGCCCGCCCGGGCGTCGCAGGTAGAGAACCAGCCAGCGGGCCACGGTCTGCGCGACCTCGGTGCCGTAGTCGTCCTCGACGAGCGACAGGGCCAGGTCGATGCCCGCGGTGACTCCGGCCGCCGTCCATACCTTCTCCGAGCTGCGGACGAAGATCGGCTCGGGATCGACTGTCACCGAGGGGAATTCGCGAGCCATCTGTCCAGCGAACGCCCAGTGCGTGGTCGCGACGCAGCCGTCGACCAATCCGGCCTGCGCGGCGAGGAACGATCCGGTGCAAACGCTGACGACGCGACGGGTGTGCTCGGCCGCGATCTGGATCCAGCCGATGGTGTCCGGGTTCTGCCGTGCCTGGTCGACACCGATGCCACCGGGCAGGACCAGCGTGTCGATGGGTTCGCGCGGATCCGGCAGCGGTTGGGCAACGAGTTCGAGGCCGGTGCCGGTGGCGACGGGCTCGCCCCCGCGGGAGACGACCGTTACTGCGTAGCCCTCATCGAAGCGTCCCTGGCTCGCCAGGAGCATCGTCGCCC
>JAVRPF010000249.1:0-5266 GCA_032162385.1 Mycobacterium sp. | reverse complement strand
GCGACCCTGGCCGGTGCCGACCCGGTGATCATGCTGACCGCGCCGATCCCGGCCACCCAGAAGGCGCTGAAGCGTTCGGGCCTCGCGATCGGGGACATCGGTGTGTTCGAGGTCAACGAGGCGTTCGCGCCGGTACCGCTGGCCTGGCTCAAGGACATCGGCGCCGACGAGAAGAGACTGAACCCGAACGGCGGTGCGATCGCGCTGGGCCACCCGCTCGGCGGCTCCGGTGCCCGAATCATGACCACGATGCTGTACCACATGCGGGACAAGGGAATTCAGTACGGCCTGCAGACCATGTGCGAGGGCGGCGGCCAGGCCAACGCCACCATCCTCGAACTGCTGTGACCACTGACGTCGTAACCCTCGCCGCTCTCATCGAGCGGCGGGGCAACGTCGCGCTCATCACGATCAACCGGCCCGAGGCGCGCAACGCCGTCAACGCGGCGGTCAGCACGGCCGTCGGCGATGCGCTCGAGCAGGCGCAGAACGATGCGGAAGTCCGCGCGGTCGTCATCACCGGTGCCGGTGAGTCCTTCTCCGCCGGAGCCGATCTCAAGGCGATATCGCGTCGGGAGAACCTGTTTCACCCCGAGCACGGGGAATGGGGCTTCGCAGGCTACGTGCAGCACTTCATCGACAAGCCCACCATCGCGGCCGTCAACGGCACCGCGCTCGGCGGCGGCACGGAACTAGCGCTCGCCAGCGATCTCGTCGTCGCCGAGGAGCGGACGAAGTTCGGTCTGCCGGAGGTCAAGCGCGGCCTGATCGCCGCCGCGGGCGGGGTGTTCCGGATCGTCGACCACCTGCCCCGCAAGGTCGCACTGGAACTGGTGTTCACCGGCGAGCCGATGTCATCGGCCGACGCACTGAAGTGGGGCCTGATCAACCAGGTCGTCCCCGACGGCACCGTGGTCGAGGCCGCGCTGGCGCTCGCAGAGCGGATCACGGTCAACGCGCCGCTGGCGGTCTGGGCCAGCAAGCGGGTGGCCTACGGCATCGACGACGGCGTGATCACGGGCGACGAGCCCGGCTGGGCCAGGACCGCCCGCGAAATCGGAGGCGTGCTGCGCTCCGAGGACGCCAAGGAAGGACCGCTGGCCTTCGCGCAGAAGCGCCAACCCGTTTGGAAAGCACAGTAGAGGCGAAGGACATTTCATGAAGCGACTGGTTTTCGAGGCCGAGCACGAGCAGTTGCGGGATACCGCGCGTCAGTTCCTGGAGAAGGAGTGCGCACCGCACGTAGAGAAGTGGGAGAGCGAACGCCTCGTCGACCGCGAATCCTACGTCGCGGCAGGCAAATACGGCCTAATCGGGTTCAACCTGCCGGAGAAGTTCGGTGGCGGCGGCGTCGACGACTTCCGGTTCAACGCCGTGATCGTCGAGGAGTTCAGCAAGTTCGGGTCCGCGACGCCGGGGCTGAGCCTGCAGAACGACATCGTGGGCCCCTACTTCGTCAACCTGGCCAACGAGGAACAGCAGGAGCGCTGGCTGCCCGGCTACATCACCGGCGAGTTGATCGGCGCCGTCGCGATGACCGAGCCGGGTGCTGGTAGCGACCTGGCCGGGATCAAGACCTCGGCAACTCGCGACGGTGACGACTGGATCCTCAACGGCTCCAAGACGTTCATCTCGGCGGGCATCAACTCCGATCTGGTCGTCGTCGTCGCCCGCACCAACGCCGACGCCGGTCACAAGGGCTTCTCATTGCTGGTCGTCGAACGCGGCATGGAGGGTTTCACCCGCGGTCGCAAGCTCGACAAGATGGGCTTGCACGCCGCCGACACCGCGGAGCTGAACTTCGAGAACGTTCGGGTGCCAGGCGCGAACCTGCTCGGCCAGGAGGGCCGCGGTTTCTATCACCTGATGACCAACCTGCCGTCGGAGCGGCTTTCCATCGCGATCGGCGCGATCGCGGGTGCTCGGGCCACGTTCAACGAGACGCTGCAGTACGTCAAGGACCGCAAGGCGTTTGGGCAGCCGATCGGTACCTTTCAGCACAACCGGTTCGTGATGGCCGAGCTGGACACCGAACTCGAGATCGGCGAGCAGTACATCGACCGGTGCCTGCGTGCCGTCGTCGACGGAGAGCTGACGGCCGTGCAAGCGTCGAAGGCCAAATGGTGGTCCACCGAACTCAACAAGAGGGTCGTCGACGCCTGCGTGCAACTGCACGGCGGCTACGGCTACATGAACGAGTACAAGGTCGCCCGCGACTACGTCGACGTGCGGATCCAGACCATCTTCGGCGGTACGACCGAGATCATGAAGGAGATCATCGGCAAGGACCTGGGCCTGTAAGACCCAGCGCGTTTAACCCGCCGGGGCCGGCGCCGCGGTCGAGGTGCTCGGCATGGTGGTCGTGTACGTGGTTGCCGTGACGGTCGGGGCGACCGGCTCAGGTGCCGTGGCGGGATCCAGCACCTTGTCGATGATGTAGATCCGCGCATTGTTGGCCTGGATGCCGCCGCAGAGGACCTTGACGCCGTCGTTGACCTTGATGTCGCCACCCTTGCCGGTGACCTTGATCTCCGCGCCCTGCTGCGTCGGACGCTGGCCCTGCAAGTCATCGGGGCCGAGCAGTCCGAGGAACACGTGGTAGTAGTCCAGCTTGTAAAGCGCGGCGGGATCGGCCTTCAGGGCGTCCAGCTGGCCGGGTTCCAGCGCGGCGAACGCGTCGTTCGTCGGTGCGAACACGACGTACGGGCCGTTCTCGAGGACCGGGACGATGTTGACCTCGGGATTGAGCCCTCCGGAGATCGCCGACGTGAAGGTGCTGATCGACGGGATCTTGGCCAGCGCGGTGCCAACCGGCAGCTTGTTCAGGTCGGCGAACGTGGTGCCGCCTGCGGCAAGTTCGGCCTTGAAGGGGTCGCAGCTGCCCTGCGGATCTGGCGGCGGCTTCACGTCGATGGTGGGGGTGGGGTCAGGCGGCGGATCTGCTTGGGCGTTGATCGCAAGCGGAAGCGACACGGTCAACGCAGCGATCGCGGCGGACACTCCTATGGCTCGACTGGTGCGAGTCTTCACGTCTTTTTGGCTCCTCAAGTATTTCGAGCGCGTCGTCCGGGCCCGACTCCCAAGGCGACGCCGGACGAATCGTACGGGCTCGGATCGCCAATCGGCAAAGTCAAGATCGCTCGGCATACCCTGTCAGGTGCTGCTGACCTGCACTTTTCGCACGTTCAAGCAAAGTAGCGCGGCGACCGCGCACAAGCCCGCTGCCAGGTAGAACGCGAGGTCGTAGTCGCCTCGCAGGTCGCGCAACCAGCCCGCCCCGGCGGCGGCGACCGCCGCACCGAGTTGGTGCGAGGCGAACACCCAGCCGAACACCACCGGTGACCTGGTGCCGAAGTAATTCCGGCACAACACGATGGTCGGCGGCACGGTGGCGACCCAATCCAGGCCGTAGAAGATGATGAACACCCAGGTGCTGGGCTCGGCGTGCGGGGAAAGAAGCGACGGCAACAGAAGCAGTGAGATCCCGCGGCCTACGTAGTAGACGACGAGCAGCAGACGCGGGTCGACGCGGTCGGTGAGCCAGCCGGACAACACCGTCCCTGCCACGTCGAGGATGCCGATGGTGGCGAGCAGCCCCGCGGCCACGGTGGTCGGCATTCCGTGGTCGTTGGCGGCCGGAATGAAGTGTGTTCCGATCAGCCCGTTGGTCGTCATCCCGCAGATCGCGAAGCTTCCGGCGAGCAGCCAGAACGCCGGCACGCGAGCGCCGATCCGCAGGCCGTCGAACGCCGCGCGGAAACTGCCGGCCGGCACCTCGGCGGGCGTGACAATCGTCGCCCCGGTGCCGTCTCCCGTCGCTTCGCTCGCCCCGTAGGCCGTAAGACCCATGTCCTGCGGGTAGTTGCGCATGAAGAGCAGGACCAGCGGGACGACGGACAACGCCGCGGCGGCGACGATCAGCGACGCCCAGCGCCACCCGTGCCGGGTGGTGACCTCGGCGACGACCGGAAGGAAGATCAGCTGGCCGGTGGCGCTGGCCGCGGTCAGCACGCCGGTGACCAGCCCGCGCCGCTGCTCGAACCAGCGAGTGGACACGGTGGCGACGAACCCCATCGAGATGGCACCCGTCCCGACGCCGACCAGAACGCCCCACAGCAGCACCAGCTGCCAACTCGCCGTCATGAACACCGACAGCGCCGAGCCCGTGGCGATCAGCACCAGCGCGGCGGAGAGCACCGGGCGCACGCCGAGCCGGTCCATCAGTGCGGCCGCGAACGGTGCCGTGAGGCCGAACAGGGTCATGTTGGCCGACATCGCGAGCCCGACCGTGCCGTGCGACCAGCCGAACTCGTGGTGCAGCGGGTTCATCATCACGCCGGGCACCGATCGGAAGCCTGCGGCGCCGAGGATCGCGACGAAGCTGACGGCGGCCACCACCCAGGCCCAGTGCACGCGGGGGCGGCGGCCGGTGTCGTCTCGCGTGGTGACCGTCACCGGATCACTGTCGCGTCCGAAGTTCGACGACGCTAGTGGCATGAAAGACATCAGTCGTCAAAAACATGCCAAAATGGCGTCGTGCACCGCATCGCCGTGTTTCTGCTCCCGCCCGTCGTGGGGTTCGACGCGACGATCCCGCCGATGATGTTCGGCGCCGCCGTGGACGGCGACGGCAATCCGCTCTACGAGGTGGTGACCTGTGGCCTTACCACCGGGCGTGTGGCATCCACCAACGGCTTCGACGTCATGCCTGCCGCGGGGCCCGAAGCGCTGGCAGCAGCGGACACCGTGATCGTGCCCGGGACCCGTTACCCGCAGGCCCGTGAACACGGCACCCTGGCGCCCGAGGTGCGTGCCGCGCTCGGATCGATCCGCCCGGGCACGCGGCTGGTGTCCATCTGCACCGGCGCGTTCGTGCTCGCGGCCGCCGGACTGCTCAAGGGGCGACCCGCGGCAACGCACTGGAAGTTCGCCGACGCGTTGCGGCGTCTGCACCCCGACGTGCGGGTCGACGAGCGGGTGCTGTTCGTCGACGACGGCGACGTGCTCAGCTCGGCAGGCCTCGCTGCAGGAATCGACCTGTGCCTGCACATCATTCGCTCCGACCACGGCGCGCAGGTGGCGAACGCGGTGGCCAGATACTGCGTGGTGCCGCCGTGGCGCGAGGGCGGGCAGGCGCAGTTCATCGATCGGCACGTGCCGACGGCCGACAACGCGTCGACGGCCGCCACCCGCGAGTGGGCGCTGCGCCATCTCGACGGGGAATTGACCGTCGAGCGACTGGCGCGGCACGCCCACATGAGCTCGC
>JAVRPF010000248.1:0-2666 GCA_032162385.1 Mycobacterium sp. | reverse complement strand
TCGGCATCGTGATAATCGCCGACGCCAACGGCAGGGTCCTGGCCGAGTGGGGCGACAAGACCACCCTTGCCGTCGCCGCCGGGACAGGCCTCGCGCCGTGGTTCTGCTGGTCGGAGAGCGCGGTGGGCACGAACGGCATAGGTACCGCCCTCGGAACGCGAAGCCCGCTGGTGATCAGGCGGGAAGAACACTGGTGCCAGGCCTTCCACGACTGGACCTGCGCGGGCGTCGCGGTGCGGGACGTGGTGAGCAAGGAGCCGATCGCGAGCCTGAACATCTCGAGTTTGCGCAGTGACATGCCAGCGTCCGCGAGTGCATGGCTGGCGAACGCCGCCGCGCACACCCAGAGCAAATTGCGCATGTGCGCCCGCGACGGCGGCGCCGAACTGCTCGCCGCGTACAACCACGCCCGGGCACGGTCGGCTGATGCACTGGCCGCCGTCGACACCGCGGGCAGGGTAGTGATCGCCGACGCAACGGCGAGCGTGCCGCTCGGTGTGCCGAGCAACACCCCGGCAGTCGACCCGGCAGTGCGCTGGAATCCGAAGCTCCCGGCGTTCATCGAAGCCGTCCGGTACGCCAGCAAGCGGGCGAGTCACAACCCCGATTGGATCGGCACGACACAGATCTTCACCCACCTCACTGACGAACCGTCGCCGATCGCAATTCGCCCGGTGTTCCGGTACGGCAATCTGGCCGGACACCTGATCTCTTTCGGTGTCTCCGACAGCGAGCAGTTGCCGCGGACCGACGCAGGCCTGTACGCCGTCGAACAACCCCGTCGGGTGGTCGGGGTCCGGGAGAACCGGATGGTGCTGCTGCGGTTGCCAGAAGTCTTGTTCGCCGATTCGGATGGCAACGAAGTGTGGCTGTCCACGGACCAGGGCAGGATGCGGGCCGCCTCGCCCGGCCTGGACAAGCTCGACAACGAGCTGAGCCACGCCGGATTCCTGCGGGTACACCGCCGACACATCGTGAACCTGAACCGTATTCGGGAGGTCGAACGTCGAGACAAGGGCGAGCTGGTTCTGGTCATGGACGATGACGAGAACACGATGGTGCCGGTGTCCCGGCGAAACGTGCGCGCGGTACGCCGTGCGCTCTGCATCTGAGGTTTAGAGAGCCCGGAAGGAAGGCCAATGCCTGGGAGTCCTGACGCTTACGTCAACAGGACCTACGACCAGACCATGTGCATGCGCTGGTCGCTCAAGGGGCGCAATCACCGAGCGGCAAGCGGGGACCAATGTGATTGGCCCCGCCGACTCAACCTGAAGACCCTGGCTCGGCCCTGCCGCGCGGCCAATCCGATGGACGAGGACTTCGACTACGCCAAGGAGTTCCTGTCCCTGGATCTCGACGAGTTGGCACGCGATGTGGACCAGGTGCTGACGACCTCGCAGGACTGGTGGCCCGCCGACTTCGGTCATTACGGACCGCTCGTGCTGCGGATGGCCTGGCACAGCGCAGGCACCTACCGCGTCGGTGACGGCCGGGGTGGTCCCAGCGCGGGGATGCAGCGCTTCGCCCCGCTGAACGGCTTTCCGGACAACCGCAACCTGGACAAGGCGCGCCAACTCCTGTGGCCGGTGAAGAAGAAGTATGGCCGCAAGATCTCCTGGTCCGACCTGATGGTCTTCGCGGGCAATCGCGCGCTGGAGTCGATGGGCTTCACGTCGTTCGGGTTCGCCGGTGGCCGGGCAGACGTGTGGGAGCCCGATGAGACCTACTGGGGTCCGGAAGCCACGTGGTTCGCCGACGAACGACACAGCGGCGTCCGGGATCTGGACGAACCGCTGGCGGCCACCGAGATGGGGCTGATCTACGTCGACCCTCAGGGACCGGCCACGGTGCCTGACCCGGTGGCTTCCGCGCGCGACATCCGTCAGACGTTCCGCCGGATGGGGATGAACGACGAGGAGACCGTCGCGCTGATCGCGGGCGGGCACACGTTCGGCAAGTCCCACGGACCGGCCGACCCCGGCAGCTGCCTCGGTCCCGAACCCGGAAGCGCACCGCTGGAGGCACAAGGCCTGGGCTGGGCGAACAGTTTCGGCACTGGCAACGCTGCCGACACCGTCACCAGTGGGCTCGAAGGGATATGGACGCCCACGCCGACGAGGTGGGACAACAGTTTCCTCGAGACACTGTTCGCCTACGAGTGGGATGTGGCGCTCAGCCCTGCCGGGATGTGGCAGTGGGTCCCGCGCGACGGTGCCGGGGCCGGCACCATTCCAGACGCCCACGACCCATCCAAGACCCATGCCCCGACGATGCTCACCACGGACCTCGCGTTGCAGGAAGATCCGATATACGAGGCGATAGCGCGGCGCTTCCTGGAGAACCCGGACCAGCTTGCGGACGCGTTCGCGCGGGCGTGGTTCAAGCTCACGCACATCGATATGGGCCCGATCGAGCGCTACCTGGGACCACTGGTCCCGTCCGAACGACTGATCTGGCAGCACCCGGTGCCTGAAGTCGATCACGAGCTCGTTGACGCCGACGACGTCGTCGCGCTCAAGAGTCAGATCCTTCAATCGGGCCTGTCGGTATCGCAACTCGTCTTCACGGCGTGGGCTTCGGCTTCGACGTTCCGAAACAGTGACAAGCGCGGCGGGGCGAATGGGGCACGCATCCGTCTCGAACCGCAGCGGAGCTGGGAGGTCAAC
>JAVRPF010000247.1:0-2907 GCA_032162385.1 Mycobacterium sp. | reverse complement strand
GCGACGACTCCGGTGTCGCGGCAACGGCTTAGCGTCGACCTTCGCGCTCCAATGCGTAGATCCGCCAGCGGCCGGGCACACCCTTGAGGTCGTGCTCGCCACGGTCGGCGAAAGACCGTCGTGACCCGGTGACGATCTCGCGCACCGTCGATGAGACCAGGACCTCGCTGGGCCCCGCCAACCCGCTGACGCGCGCGCCGATGTGCACGGCCATGCCCGCGATGTCGTCGCCGCGCACCTCCACTTCGCCCGAGTGCACCCCAACCCGCACCTCGATGCCCAGCACGGCGACCGCGTCGACGATCGCCTCCGCGCAGTGGAGCGCGACGCTGGGGCTTATGAAGGTGGCGACGAAGCCGTCGCCGGCGGTGTTCACCTCGAGCCCCTGGAACCGCGCGAGCTCGTGGCGGACGACGGCGTCGTGGTTGTCGAGCAGGTCGCGCCAGCGGTCGTCGCCAAGGGTGGCGGCACGTGCGGTCGAACCGACGATGTCGGTGAACAGGATGGTGATGAGCACCCGTTCGGCGTCCGAACCGCCGCGCACGCCGGTGATGAACTCCTCCACCTCGTCGAGGATGGGGGTGGCGTCGCCCACCCAGTACAACGTGTCGGCGCCGGCTAACTCGACGTAGCGGGATCCCACGATGTGCTCGGCGAGATACCGGCCGTGTCCGACCGCGACGAACGCCGAGTCGGCGCGATGCAGGATCAGGGTCGGCGCGGTGATGAGGGGCAGCATGCTGCGCATGTCCGCTTCGGCCAGCACCTGGTTCGACATGCGGGCCATGCTCGGCGACGCGGCGCGATTGCCTGCGACGTCCCACCACGTGCGGAACGCGTGGTCGGTGGCGACGGACGGCGCGACGAACTGGAGAACGTCGAGACCCTGGTCGACCGCATCCGGCTCGAGGGCCACCGTCGTGAGCAGACTGGCCCGGCTGACCTGCTCGCCTGCGTGGTAGTCGGGTGCCCATAAGGCGCGCGCCGCAGCGTTGACGAGCACCAGACTGGACACCAGCTCGGGGTGGTCGGCCGCCAGCAGGAGCGCACTCATCGCGAAGAACCCCGACCCGAAGATGGTCGCGCGCTCGCATCCGATCGCATTCATCACGGTGACGGCGTCCTCCGCCCAGCACGACGGGGTGATGGTGTCGGCCGACCCGATGCGCGACGACATGCCCATTCCGCGGTGGTCGAACCGGATCACCCGGCTGAACGACGCCAGACGGCGGTAGAACCGGTACATGGTCGGCTCGTCGTCGATCGAGTCGATCGGGACGAACGGTCCCGGCATCATCACCAGATCCACCGGGCCGTCGCCGAGCACCTGGTAGGCGATGTCCAAGTCGCCACGCGATGCGTAGCGAGTTCGCGGTGCCTGCGCCACAGCCACCAGAGTAGTCAGCTGCCCTCGCCGGCGAGCGCAAACCGGCCGTCCGCCGTCTGCTCGACCAGGCCGTCGGTCAATAGCGAGTCCAAGGCGCGGTCACGCTGCGCGGCATCGGACAGCCACGCCACGTCCAACTGGGCGCGGGTGACAGGAGTCGCGTTGTCGCGCAACACATCCAGCAGTCTGCCCCGCACCTGACGATCGGTGCCCGCGTAACGCTGCGGCCTGCGGGCGGGGTTGGTCGCGGGCGGGAAGCCGGCCGACCGCCACGCGCAGACGCTCAGCGGGCACAGGCCGCAGCGCGGCGATCGCGCGGTACACACCGTCGCACCGAGCTCCATCAGCGCCACCGAAAAACGCGGCGCGTCAGGGCCATTGGGCAACAATGCGGCGACTTCGACGAGGTCGCGCACGCTGGCGGGGGAGTCGGCCCGACCGTGCACTGCCCTCGCCACCACCCGACGCACATTGGTGTCGACGACGGGAACCCGCTGGCCGTAGGCGAAGCAGGCGACGGCGCGCGCCGTGTAGCTGCCGATCCCCGGCAGCGTCAACAACGTCGCCACGTCGTCGGGCACCATGTCACCGTGTTCGGCCGCGATCGCGATGGCGCACTCGTGCAACCGCTTGGCGCGTCGCGGATAGCCGAGCTTGCCCCAGGCCCGCAATACATCGGCGGCGCTGGCGGCGGCGGTCGCCGACGGCGTCGGCCACCGGGCCACCCAGTCGCGCCAGATCGGCTCAACCCGCGCCACGGGCGTCTGTTGCAACATGAACTCGCTGACCAGGATCTGCCACGCCGTAACGCCCTGGCGCCGCCACGGCAGGTCGCGTTGCTCGCGGGCGTACCACGTCAACAGCTCGCCCGAATCGATCATCGCGTTCCGTTCCGGCAGAATGAGCGCCATGCCCCGTACCAGCCCCGTGACTGCATGGAAAGCACTCAAGGAGGGTAACGAGCGATTCGTCTCCGGCCAGGTGGAACATCCCAGCCAGGGCATCGACGACCGGGCCAGGTTGGCTCACGGGCAGAAACCCACCGCCGTGGTGTTTGGCTGCGCCGACAGCCGGGTGGCCGCCGAGATCATCTTCGATCAGGGCCTTGGCGACATGTTCGTGGTGCGCACCGCGGGCCACGTCGCCGATTCGGCTGTGTTGGGTTCCATCGAGTACGCCGTCACTGTGCTCGACGTGCCGCTGGTCGTGGTGCTCGGTCACGACAATTGCGGCGCGGTGAAGGCGACGCTGTCGGCGCTCGACGATGGCGAGGTGCCCGGCGGCTATGTCCGTGACATCGTCGAACGCATCACACCGTCGATCCTGCTTGGTCGTCATGCTGGGTTGAGCCGGGTCGACGAGTTCGAGACCCGCCACGTCAACGAGACGGTCATGCAACTGAGGGTGCGCTCCTCGCCGATCGCCGACCGGATCATCGCGGTCTCATTGGCGATCGCTGGGGTCACCTACCATCTGGCCGACGGGCGGGTGGTGCTCCGCGATCATCTGGGCGATATCGG
>JAVRPF010000246.1:0-5450 GCA_032162385.1 Mycobacterium sp. | reverse complement strand
CATCTATCGGTACGGAGAACCCCTGCGTCCAGAACTGGGCGAGTCCACGGATGATCGACATGGTCGCGAGGGTGACGATGAACGACGGGATCTTCTGGTACGCGGAAAGCCATCCGTTGAGCAGGCCCCATGCCAGCCCGGCAAGGAGGCCGATGACGATGACCAGCGACGAATCCAGCCCCGCTTGTAGCAGTTCCGCTGTGCACGCGGCGACGAACGCCAGGGTGGAACCGACGGACAGATCGATCTGACCGGTGGTGATGACGAACGTCATTGCGACCGCGACGATCAGTGTGATCGCCACCTGGGTGGCCAGATTGGAGATGTTGCCGAACGTGAGAAAGTTCGGCGACGCCACGCCGAAGACAACGAACAACACGACGGTCACACCGAACATCGCCACGGTGGCCTTGTTGAAGCGCTGCCACCACGACGGGGTCTCGGTGCGAACGGGGGGAGCCGGAATCGTCGCGGTCATGCGACGTCGTCCCGGGTGTTCGCGCGGGTGATCATCGCCACCAACGTTTCGATGTCCAACTCGGAGACCGGCTCGTCTTCGACGCAGCGGCCCTCGTACATCACCGAGATCCGGTCGCATACCTCGAACAGGTCCTGCAATCGGTGGGTGATCAGGATGACCCCGACCCCACGGGCGGCGACCTCGGCGATCATCTTCAGCACCTGGCGGACCTCGGCCACGGCGAGCGCCGCCGTCGGCTCGTCGAGGATCAGCACCGCGGGGTCGAACGACACGGCCCTGGCGATGGCAACCGCCTGCCGCTGTCCGCCGGAGAGCTGGCCGATCTCCTGGTAGGTCGACTTCACCCGAACGTGCAGAGTGGACAGCGTCTCCGCGGCGGCCCGATGCATCGCCTTGCGGTCGAGGAACGGTCCCCGTTTCGGCTCGCGCCCGAGGAACAGGTTGCTGGCGACGTTGAGCGTCTCGCACAGCGCGAGATCCTGATACACGATGCCGATGCGTTCCCTCTGCGCGTCGGCAGGGCTGGTGAAGTTCACCGTCTTGCCGTTGACGCGGATCTCACCGGAATCGTGCTGGAGCGCTCCGGAGAGAATCTTCATCAATGTCGACTTGCCGGCGCCGTTGTCGCCGACCAGACCCAGCACCTCACCCGCGTGAAGGGTCAAATCAACCCCGTTGAGCGAGCGCACCGCGCCGAAGGACTTCGTGATGCCTTGCAGCGACACCAGTTCCTCGCCACTCATGACCCCTCACTTCCCCAGGTAGTACTGGAAGGCCGTGACGTTGTCGGGGGTGACGAGCTGAATCGGCACCGGCACGTCCTTGGGCGCAGGCCGCCCGCACGCCAGGTCGATCGCGGCGTTCATCGACTGGTATCCGAATTCATAGCTGTTCTGCTGCACCACCGCGGCGATCCAACCGGCCCGCAGACCGTCGATGGCCTGTTGCGAGAGGTCCCAACCGACCACCTTGATGTTCTTCGTGCGCTGCTGGCTAGTGACGGCGGCGGCCAGACCGATCAGCGCCGGCTCGCCGGTCGCGTAGACGTAGGGAAGATTCGGGTTGCCGGTCAGAAGATTCTCCGCCGCGGTTTGAGCGTTTTCCTGGATGTTGCGTCCGTCGACGACAGTGCCCACCGTCATACCCTTGGCGGTGACTTCATCGGTGAATCCCTTTTGGCGCTCGTTCTGGATGGTGCTGTTGAGCGCACCGACGATCCCGACCTCGCCCTTGCCGCTGGCGATGTCCACGAGCTTGTCGGCGATCTGCTTGCCGCCGTCGGCGTTGGCGACGCCGACCTGTGTGGATACCGCCGGGTCGGTCACGATCGCGTCCACTGCCACGACCTTCACCCCGGCGGCCTGCGCACGTCGGATGGCGGGCTTGATGCCCTCAGTGTCCACGGCGTCGACGATGATCGCCTGATAGCCGTTGGCGACCAGGTCGTCGATGGCGTTGGACTGCGTGGTGGAGTCGTCGTTTCCGTTGACGATCTGGGTCTGCACCCCTGCTTCCTGCGCGACGCGCTGGGCGCCGCTATTGACCTGGTTGAAGAACAGGGCTTGCAGGTTGATCGGCACGATTCCGACCTTGGGTGGGCCGCCCTTCACGGTGCAGGACTGCGCGACCGTGGTCGGTGGCGGCGGCCCCTGCTGAGCTGCGGTGCTCTTGGCGGCCTGCTCGTCGCGAACTCCGGAATCACAGGCGTTCAGGGTGAGCGCCAGGGCGCTCATGATCAGGGCAATGAACTTCAAGCGCATGACGTCTCCTCATCGGATGTCGGGGATCGGTGGAGCAGGTCGAGCACCTCGGACCGTCGTGGAGAACCCGCCCGGGCGCCTGGCCGAGTACAGGACAGGCCGGCTGCGATGCCGGCGAAGGTGGCCGCGGCGGCAGGGGTGGCGCCACCGTCGAGCTCGGCGCAGTAGGAGCCCGTGAAACAGTCCCCGGCACCGGTCGCGTCTACCACGGCGACTTCCAAGGCACGGCCGTAGTGCGTCTCGCCGGTGGGGGTGTGCAGCCACCAGCCGTGCGCCCCTCCGGTGACGGCGAGGTGGACGTCGTACTCGGCGGCCAGCGCCGTAGGGTCCGCGTTCCCGAACAGCCGGACGGCCTGGTCGCGACCGACGATCACGTGGTCGACAGTGGTCAATGCACGCAGGGCCGCATCGGGGTCTTCGCATCCGTCGAGGTCGACGAGGGACCGGACCGTGGTGTCGACGAGTGCGTCGGCGGCGGCCGGAAAGCGGTAGCCGTCGAGACACAGCAGACCGCCCACGGTTGCCGTGGCAAACGCGATCCGACGGACGTGGTCGGGGGTGACGGCGTCGTCCTGGCTGATGATCGACCGTTCGCCGTCGGGCGTGACCAGGACGATGGCCGTGGTGAGCATCCCGGTGAGGGCAGTCCAGGAGGTGTCGACGCCTTCGGCACCGAGCGCATCGAGGAAGGCGGCGCTCGTCCGGTCAGCGCCCACCACACCCGCGAATCTGGCATCGGCGCCCGCTCGTGCCGCCGCCACCGCGGCGTTGGCCGCCATCCCGCCGTCGCGCCAGTCCACCGCGGTGGCCTGCACGCGGGCGCCGGCCCCGGGCAGCACCGGCACGCTGACCGTGAGGTCGGTGTTGGCATAGCCGCAGAACGCGATCACGGCACCTCCGCCCGAGCTGCCGAGGCCGCGGCGGTCAGTCGGCGCACCTTCGCGGTATCCACCCGGCCCCACCAGCGGCCATTGTCCTTGACCGAGGACGCCACGATCACGCCGTCGCAGGCAGGCAGCAACTGGCCGATGTTCTCGGCGGTGATGCCCGAGCCGATCAGCACGGGGAGGGTGGTGTTGTCCTTGATGCCGGCGACCTCGTCGAGCGCGGCCGCGTCGCCGGTGCGCGAGCCGGTGGCGATCAGCACGTCGGCGTCGAAGAACTCGGCGTCCTCGGTCTGCTCCGCCAGAGTGCGGTCGGCGACGATTGCGTGCGCGCCGTGTTTGACGTGCACGTCGGCAAACACCTTGATCGGGTGCGCACCAATCCGGCTGCGGTACCGGGTGGCGTGCGCAGCCTGGCCTTCGATGATGCCCTCGTTGGCGACGTAGGCGTTGGCCCACTGATTCACGCGCACGAACCCCGCCCCGCCTGCCCAGGCGGAAGCAATCGAGCACTCGGCGGCGTTGGAGAGCACACTCACCCCCAGAGGCGCTCCGGTGCTTTCGTGCACGCGCTGCGTCACCACTGCCATGGCCGCCGCAGTCTCGTATCCGTGCTCCCCAGGCTTGAGGAACGGTATGTCCCAGTGGTTTTCAACGATCACCGCGTGGCAGCCGCCGTCGAGATAGGCGGTGGCTTCCTCGACGGCGAAGGCGGAGATGGCATCGACCGGGGTGCCTCGATAGTGGGGGCTGCCCGGCAGCGGCGGCAGGTGCACCACCCCAATCACCACCTTCGCCGCGCCGAACAGCTCGGCGACGGCGTTCGGCTTGGTTGGAAACACACCCACAGTCACAGCCCGCTCCAGATGTAATCGATTACATTTCTGTATTCGAACGTAGGTGCCGTCGTCCGCCCAAGTCAAGACGTAGGAAGCGACGAAATGCAGGCTTTACAATCAACATGTGGATCTGGGCGCCGCCATGGAGAGGTAATCGATTGCATCGTGTGACCATCGCAGAGGTTGCGAAGCGTGCCGGAGTCTCGACCGCGACGGTGTCGCGTGCGCTGTCTGGCGACCGGCCAGTCTCGGCCGACGTCAGCCGGCGGGTCAACAAAGCCGTCACCGAACTCGGCTACTCCATCAATCCGATCGCGCGGGCGCTTCGCAACAGGCGTACCGACACGGTCGGCATGGTCGTGCCGAGCATCTCGAACCCGTTCTTCACTTCGCTGGTCGAAAGCGTCGAGCACGCCCTTGGTCGCAGCGGCAGGGAACTGTTCCTGTGCGATGCCCAGTCGGATCCGGTGGTGGAGGCCAAGCGCCTGGCATCGTTGGTCGCTCGCAACGTCGATGGCATCCTCGTGAGCCCGACACATGGCACCGACAGCGCGGCTGCCGTTCTCGAGACCGCACGCCGCCTGCCGCTCGTTCAGCTGGACCGGTTCGTCGGCGGCACCAGCACCGATTGGGTTGGCGTGGACGACATCGCTGCCATGCGGTTGATCCTCGATCACCTGTGGTCGACCGGCGCCCGGTCGGTCGCCTACGTCGGCTCACTGCTCACGAACTCCTCCACCGAGCAGCGTCTCGCCGGGTTCCGGCGGCGAGGCGAGGAACTCGGAATGGCGATCGGCGCTGACGCGGTGCTGCTTGGGGACTACAGCGTCGAATGGGGCGAGATCGCGGCTGCGCGTCTCATCGATTCCGGCGATCTGCCCGACGCGATCGTCTGCGCCGACGACCTCATCGCGCTCGGCGTCACCCGCAGCTGCCGCGCCCGGGATGTGCGAGTGCCAGACGAGGTGCAGGTGACCGGGTTTGACAACATCGAGTTCTCCCGGCTGAGCGAACCCGCACTCACCACAGTGGACCAACCACGCGAACGTATCGCCGCCGAAGCAGTCCGTCTGCTGGCGGCAGCCAGTGAGGCCGATGCACTCGATCGCCAGACCAGCGCGCACATCGCGCTAGTGCCTGAGCTCGTGGTCCGCCAGAGCACCAAACTCCCCGCGCTGTGACGACGAGCGCCTCACAGACGTAGATGTTCTGCCGGAAGGCGCGATCTTCCATCGGCCCGCGAAGACGGGAGGGCTGATTGGCCGCTGACTTTAGGATCGACACGTTCCCGATACACAGGCTTTACGCGTACCCGTATTGACTGAACGTCATGACGTTGGGACGATGTGTCGATGGCGTGGGATGACCTGGACCTCGACTCCGGCCCGGTGCCACTGTGGTTCCAGATCAGGGAGCGGCTACGCGATGCGGTCGAGCAGGGCGAGTTCGCCCCCGGTGACGCGCTGCCGCCCGAGTCGATGCTCAA
>JAVRPF010000245.1:0-5157 GCA_032162385.1 Mycobacterium sp. | reverse complement strand
AGCACAACAACCAGGGGCCCGATCGCGGCGACAATCGTGGGCCTGCTCAGGGCGCCGACTGGCACGGCCGCGGCATCGATCAGGGCCGCCAGGATCACCAGCCGTTCAACTGGAACGGCCAGCAGGTGAACCCGATTCCGGCCGGAAACGGCGCGGGCTGGGGCTTCTGGTTCCTGGGCATGTGGATTCCGCTGTAAGCCAGGGGAAGACGAAGCGGCGGGCCACCTGGTTGTGACCCGCCGCTTCTGCGTATGCGATTAGCCGGCCAGATAGGCGACGGCGTCGCGCATGCGCTCCCCCGCCGCTCGCACCGCCGCCACGTCGGGACCGGCCCGCAGCACCTCGCGGGATACCGACGGCAGCACCGTCCCCGGCGCCGCACCACCCAGACCGGCAAGCGCGTCGGGCCGACCGCCCTGCGCGCCCACCCCAGGCACCAGCACCGGCCCGCCGAGCGCGCCGAGGTCCGGAACCTCGGACAACGTGGCGCCAACCACGACACCCACGGAGCCCGTTCCGGACGAACGATTCTCGGCACCCACGTCGTCGACGATCGCCTGTGCGACGGTCCTGCCGTCCGCCGTGGCGCGCTGCACGCTCGCACCCTCGGGGTTGGACGTCGCCGCCAGCACGAACACCCCGCGACCGTGCATCGCAGCCGTGTCCAGCAGGGGTCTCAGCGAGCCGAAGCCGAGGTACGGCGAGGCGGTCACGGCGTCGCACGTCAGCGGCGAGTCACCCGCCCACGCCGCCGCGTAAGCGGCCATCGTCGAGCCGATGTCGCCTCGCTTGGCGTCAGCCAGCACCAACACCCCGGATTCGCGCAACCTCGCGATGGTGCGTTCGAGCACCGAGTAGCCTGCCGCGCCATGGCTTTCGAAGAAGGCAACCTGAGGCTTGACGATGGCGAAGCCCTCGTACGCCTGGACGCACACGTCGCAGAACGCCGTGAGTCCGTCGACGTCGACCGGCAGTCCCCATGCCCGTAACAGCTCGGGGTGCGGATCGATGCCGAGACACAGCGGGCCGCGGGCCGCCATCGCCGAGGCAAGGCTGCACCCGAAACCGGTCACTTCGTCGCGCCGCCCAACCGACTGTGCAGCTCCTGCAGCGACATCACGCCGATGTCGCCGCGGATACCCGCCTCGATGCCCTGCACCGCGGCCGACGCCCCCTGCACCGTCGTCACGCAGGGAATGTTCATCGCCACCGCCGCCGACCGAATCTCGTAGCCGTCGATACGTGGACCCGAGTTTCCGTACGGCGTGTTGATCACCATGTCGACGTCACCGGCGCGAATCGCGTCGACCGCGGACAGCAGAGGACGGCCTCCACCCGGTTCTTCAAAGTGTTTGCGCACTACGTCGCAGGGAATGCCGTTGCGGCGCAGCATCTCCGCGGTGCCCTCGGTGGCGAGTACGCGGAAGCCCAGATCGGCCAGGCGCTTGACCGGGAACACCAGGGAGCGCTTGTCGCGGTTGGCCACCGAGACGAACACCGTGCCACCGGCGGGCAGGGAACCGTAGGCGGCGGTCTGGCTCTTGGCGAATGCCGTGCCGAAGTCGCGGTCGATGCCCATCACTTCGCCGGTCGACTTCATCTCCGGACCAAGCAGCGAGTCGACCTGGGAGCCGTCGGCCTTGCGGAACCGGTTGAACGGAAGCACCGCCTCCTTGACCGCGATCGGGGCGTTGGGCGCGATGCTGGTACCGTCGCCGGTCTTGACTAGCACGCCCTCATCGCGAAGCTGGGCGATGGTGGCGCCCAGCATGATTCGCGCGCACGCCTTCGCGAGCGGCACCGCGGTGGCCTTCGACACGAACGGTACGGTGCGGCTCGCGCGCGGGTTGGCCTCCAGCACGTAGAGCACGTCGTCCTTCAGCGCGTACTGCACGTTGAGCAGACCGACCACGCCTATGCCGTGTGCGATGGCTTCGGTGGCATGCCGCACGGACTCGATGTCCTGGCGGCCGAGCGTGACGGGCGGTAGCGCGCACGCCGAGTCGCCGGAGTGGATGCCGGCCTCCTCGATGTGTTCCATCACCCCGCCGATGTACACCTCGGTGCCGTCGCACAGCGCGTCGACGTCGATCTCGATGGCGTCCTCGAGGAAGCGGTCGACCAGGACGGGATGCTCGGGCGACAATTCGGTGGCGCGGGTGATGTAGCCCCGCAAGGTCTCGTCATCGTAGACGATCTCCATGCCGCGGCCGCCGAGCACGTACGACGGCCGGACCAGTACCGGGTAGCCGATGTCGGCGGCGATGCGGCGGGCCTGCTCGAAGCTGGTGGCCATGCCGAACCGAGGCGCAGGCAGGCCTGCGTTGTTCAGTACCTCGCCGAACTCGCCGCGGTCCTCGGCCAGGTCGATCGCCTTCGGGCTGGTGCCGACGATCGGGACGCCTGCGTCCGCGAGCCGCTGAGCCAGGCTCAGCGGGGTCTGCCCACCGAGTTGCACGATCACTCCGACCACGCCGGGACCTCCGGCGCCGGAGGCACATTCGGCGCGGTACACCTCCAACACGTCCTCGAAGGTAAGTGGCTCGAAGTACAGCCGATCCGCGGTGTCGTAGTCGGTGGAGACGGTCTCGGGATTGCAGTTCACCATCACGGTCTCGAAACCCGCTTCGCTCAACGTCGTTGCCGCGTGCACACAGCTGTAGTCGAACTCGATGCCCTGGCCGATCCGGTTCGGTCCGGAACCCAGGATCAGCACCTTGGGCCTTTCGGTCTGGGGCGCAACCTCGGTCTCGGCGGCGGGGTCCAGCTCGTAGCTGCTGTAGTGATACGGCGTGTTGGCCTCGAACTCCGCCGCGCAGGTATCCACCGTCTTGTACACGGGATGGACGCCGAGCCGCTGGCGCAGTGTGCGAACACCGTTCTCGCCGGCCAGTTCCGTTCTCAGCGATGCGATCTGACCGTCGGACAGACCACTGTTCTTGGCTCGGCGAAGCAGTCGATCGTCGAGCACCGGCGCGCTGAGGAGTTCGGCCCGCAGCGCGACCAGCCCGGCGATCTGCTCGATGAACCACGGGTCGACGCCGGACACCTCGGCCACCTGCTCGACCGTGGCACCAAGTCGCAACGCCAGTTCGATGTCGTAGAGGCGCCCATCGACCGGCGTCCGGAGCCCGTCCAGGACGTCGTCGAGGGCGAGGTCGGGGTCCGGCCCCGTCCAGAAGCCCGCGCGGCCGGTCTCCAGAGAGCGCATCACCTTGCCGAGCGCCTCGATGAAGTTGCGGCCCAACGACATCGCCTCGCCGACCGATTTCATCGTAGTGGTCAGTGTCGGGTCGGCGCCTGGAAACTTCTCGAACGCGAACCGTGGCGCCTTGACCACGACGTAGTCCAGAGTCGGCTCGAAGCAGGCCGGGGTCTCCTTGGTGATGTCGTTGACGATCTCGTCCAGCGTGTAGCCGATGGCCAGCTTGGCGGCGATCTTGGCGATCGGGAAGCCAGTGGCCTTGGACGCCAGGGCGCTCGACCGGGACACCCGCGGGTTCATCTCGATGACGATGAGGCGGCCGTCGGCCGGATCGACCGCGAACTGGATGTTGCAGCCGCCGGTGTCGACACCGACCTCGCGCAGGATCGCGATGCCCAGATCACGCATGGTCTGGTACTCGCGATCGGTCAGCGTCATGGCGGGCGCGACGGTGACCGAGTCACCCGTGTGGACGCCCATCGGGTCGAAGTTCTCGATCGAGCACACCACCACCACGTTGTCGTGGCCGTCGCGCATCAGCTCGAGCTCGAATTCCTTCCAGCCGTAGATCGACTCCTCGATCAGCACGTTCGCGCTCGGCGAGGCAGCCAGCCCGTCGCCGGCCATCCGGTCGACGTCGTCGGCGGAGTACGCCATGCCCGAGCCGAGACCGCCCATGGTGAACGATGGGCGGACCACTACGGGCAGGCCAAGTTCCTCGACGGTCTCGCGGACCTCGTCCATGGTGAAGCACACCCGCGACTTCGCCGACTCGCCACCGACCTTGGCGACGATGTCCTTGAACCGCTGCCGATCCTCGCCACGCTGAATGGCCTCGAAGTCCGCACCGATGAGTTCCACGCCGTAGCGCTCCAGGGCGCCATTCTCGTACAGCGCGACCGCGGTGTTCAGCGCGGTCTGACCGCCCAGAGTGGCCAGTACCGCGTCGATCTTGTTGCCGCGCTCGGCCTGTTGGGCCAGGACCTTCTCGACGAACGCAGCGGTGATCGGCTCGACGTAGGTGTTGTCGGCGTACTCCGGGTCGGTCATGATGGTCGCCGGATTCGAGTTGATCAGGCTCACCTGCAGCCCCTCGGCGCGCAGCACGCGACAAGCCTGGGTGCCGGAGTAGTCGAACTCGCAGGCCTGCCCGATCACGATGGGACCTGAGCCGATCACCAGCACGTGATTGAGGTCTGTGCGGCGTGGCATCAGCGGTGCTCCCCTGCCTTGACCTCGGACATGAGGTCGACGAATTGGTCGAACAGGTAGTTGGCGTCATGCGGTCCTGCCGCGGCCTCCGGGTGGTACTGCACCGAGAACGCCCGGCCGTCAACCAGTTTGATGCCCTCCACTACACCGTCGTTGGCGCAGGTGTGGCTGACCACCGCCCGGCCGAACGGCGTGTCGAACTCCTCCCCAGCCTCACCCTCGAGGGCAAACCCGTGGTTCTGCGCGGTGACGGCGACGCGCCCGGTGGCGTGGTCCATCACCGGGATGTTGATGCCGCGGTGGCCGAACACCATCTTGTAGGTGGACCGTCCCAGCGCCCGGCCGAGGATCTGGTTGCCGAAGCAGATGCCGAACAACGGGATTCCGGCCCCGAGCACCTCCCGCGTCAACCCGACGACGTGGTCGGCGGTCGCCGGGTCGCCGGGCCCGTTGGACAGGAACACCCCGTCCGGGTTCAGGTCGGCGATCTGGGCGAAGGTCACCGACGACGGCAGCACGTGGCTGCGAATGCCGCGTCGGGCGAAGTTGCGCGGCGTGTTGGTCTTGATGCCGAGGTCCAGTGCCGCCACGGTGAACCGTTGCATGCCTTCGTGTTCCACGACGTAGGCGCCGTCGGTACTCACTTCGCCGGCGAGGTCGGCGCCGAGCATCGAGGGCTGGCCGTTGACCCGGTCGACCAGTTCGTCGGTGTGCGCAAGCGCATCTCCCGAGAACACCCC
>JAVRPF010000244.1:0-5154 GCA_032162385.1 Mycobacterium sp. | reverse complement strand
ATGATGACCACCTCGGGCAGGCCGCGGAAGACGTCGGTGTACACCCGGGCCGGCCAGCGCAGCCACCGCGACGGGGAGATGCCCGCGATGGCAAGGGCCATGCCGAGGATCAGCCCGATGATGCTGGCGCTGACGGTAAGGATCAGCGTGTTGGGCAGCCCGGTGGTGAGCAGGTCGGGGATGGCCTGTTTGTAGAGGTCCCAATCCAGGAACGAGTCCTTCAACTGGGACAGCGTGGATTTCGGCGCGGAGGTGTTCGTATCGGCGGGGGCGCGGCTGGCGGCGATCGCGGCGAAGTCGGGCAGTTGCGGCAGCGGCGCGGCCTTCGAACCCGGCTTCCACCCCGGCGGCAGCGCGCGCGGCACCCAGTCGGAGTACAGCTTCGACCAGGTGCCGTCGGCGATCACCGCGTCGAGCCCGGAGTTGAGCGCGTCGATGAGCGGCTTGTTCTCCTTCGCCACCGCGTAGGCGACGAAATTGTCCAAGCTGAAGGTGTTTTCGATGATCTGGGTCGGATCGCCGGGCTGAACGGTGCCCTGGGCCTGCTGCGACGGCGCAACCCACGCGTCGATCTGGCGGCTCTTCAGGCTGGCGTACACGGTGTTGTAATCGGGGAACTTCACCGGGTCCAGGCCCAGGGTGTCGACGACGTACGCCTCCTGCACGGTGCCCTGCACGACCCCGATGCGCTGGCCCGCGGCCAGCTTTTCGAAGCCGGTGATGGGCGAGCCCGTCGGCACCACTAGCGAGAAGTAGCCGAAGTCGTAGCCGTTGGTGAACCCGACGGTGCGGCGCCGCGCATCGGTGGTGGTGATCGACGACGAGCCGACGTCGAATCGGGCCGACGCCGTCTGGGCCAGGAGCCCGGAGAACTCGGTGCCGACGAAGTTGACCTGCAGCCCGAGCTTGTCGGCGACCGCCCGCAGCAGCTCGTTGTCGAAGCCGGTGAACTGGCCTTGGGAGTTGATGCAGATGCTGGGCGGCGCGTCCGACAACGTGCCGACCGTGAGTACACCGGGCGTGCCAAGACGCAGCGCGGCGACGTCGACGGAGCCGAGTGGTTCGACGGTGGCGGTGGTGTACTTGTCCGCGTCCGGACCCTTCGCCGCGGCGGCCAGGTTGGTGGGTGGCGCGCTGGCGCTCTGAATCCCGGGCGGCGCGCACTGGTCGGCGGCCGCGGGCGGGGCGAATGCCATGCCGAACACCGCCAGCGCGATGAATGCGATGACCATCGCCTTGCGTAACCGGGCCATCGTGGCAACGTAGCCGCCGACGCCGCCCGCGTAGCGCCTTGCGCTCAATCAGAACGCAATGGACGACGCGTGGAGCGACGACGCCGGCCCGAGCACTCGGCGTCGGACCAGCTCGGCGAGCATGATCCTGCCCATCACCTCGGATCGGCCGACGCAGGCGGCCCGCGCCGCGCCGGGGTCCTGCTCGCCGACCGCGGCCGTCTCGGCGACGTAGAACGGCAGCAGTTCGTCGTGACTGCCCAGGTACGCCGTCCAGAAGGCCCGCGGCATGAACGTCTGGGAGGCGCGGATCGCCGCTTGCAGGCGTGGTCCGGTGTATTCGTCGTTGATCGTCTGGCGGTAGCGCCACGCGTGCTCGTGGAACGCCCGGGACTCCATGGCGGCGTGCAACGCGTCCAGCGTGGACCGAAGCGCGTCGACGACCTTCGGCCGGCGATCGGCGGCGGCGCGCGCCGACGCGATGCCGTTCAGCACCCCGTAGAGCTCGTGGTGCTCGCGGACCACGTCGGCGTCGAAGCGTTCGACGTAGGCGCCACGGTGGTAGCGCGTCGAGAGCACACCATCGTGCTCGAGCTGGACCACCGCCTCTTGGATGGGCACCCGGCTCACGCCGAGTTCCTCGGCGATCTCGTTGCGGTCCAACCGATCTCCGGAACGCAATTTCCCCGTTAGGACAAGGTTCACGACGTGCGAGACGACCAGGTCCTTCTCTTTGACCCCGTACTTCTTGGGCATGCAGCGGTCAGTTTCTCACGCCGCCGCGCCAATCGGACGTGTTCGGCAGCTTCGGGTCAGGCGCGCGCGTCGCGCCAGCGGCACAGCGCTTCGGCGGCGGTCAGGTCGTAGTCGGGGCCGTTGACGCCGACGGTCAGCAGGCTGACGCCAAGCGCCGCCAGCGCTTCGGCGTTGGCGACCAGCGCGTCGGTCCCGCCCTCGCCGCCGTTCTCCACGCCCGCCGAACGCTCGATGGTCGAAGGGTCGCGGCCCAGGTCGGCGCAGTGCCGGGCCAGCACCTCTGCCTTGCCCGGATACGTCTCGACGGTGGTGAAGCCGTGCCACATGTGGCCGTACTCGGCGACCAGGCGCAGGGTCTTCTTCTCGCCCTGCCCGCCGATCAGGATCGGGATGTCGCGGGTCGGCGCGGGATTGAGCTTGGCCAGTCGCGAGTTGATGCGCGGCATCGCCGCGGCGAGGTCGTCGAGGCGGCCGCCTGCGGTGCCGAACTCGTAGCCGTACTCGTCGTAGTCCTTGTCCTTCCACCCCGAGCCGATGCCAAGGATCAGCCGGCCGTCGGAGATGTTGTCGACGGTGCGCGCCATGTCGGCCAGCAGCTCGGGGTTGCGGTAGGAGTTGCAGGTGACCAGGGCGCCGATCTCGATGCGCGACGTCTGCTCGGCCCAGGCGCCGAGCATGGTCCAACACTCGTAGTGGGCGCCGTCGGGATCGCCGTACAACGGGAAGAAGTGGTCCCAGTTGAAGGCGACGTCGACGCCCATGTCCTCGCAGCGGCGGACCGCGTCGCGGATGTGGCTGTATTGCGGGGAATGTTGCGGCTGCAGTTGCACGCCGATGCGAAGGGGAAAGGTCACGCTCTAAACGTACGTGCGCTCACACGCCGATATTCCCGCCGTCCCGCCACACCGCCACCACCGACGGCCGCGCGGTTCCGTTGCCACCTTCGGGCCAGCGCGACAGGGGATCGTCGATGCTGCTGTCGTCGTTCTCGCCCGGGTGTTGAACGCTGACGGTGACCAGGTCGTCGGTGATTACCGGCCCGCACGTCTCGGCGCCGAGCGGAACGGTGAGGAATTGCTTGGTCTCGCCGCGGTTGGGCCCTTCGAGCGCCACCGCGAACAGGCCGTCGTTGGAGTCAAGCGCGTTGCCGTCGGTGGAGATCCACATGTTGCCGTGGCTGTCGAAGGCCAGGTTGTCCGGGCACGAGATCGGGCTGACCTTGGTCTTGTCGAAACCTGCGAAGTAGGTGTCGGCTGCTGCCGGGTCGCCGCAGACCAGCAGCAGGTCCCAGGTGAACGAGGTGCCTGCGTGGTCGTCGGTGATCTCCAGGATCTGCCCGCTCTTGTTGTCGTTGCGCGGGTTGGCCGCATCGACGGCTGCTTCGTCTGGCGCACCCCGATCGTCGTTGTTGGTCAGCGCGACGTAGACCTTGCCGGTCTTGGGGTTGGCCTCGAAGTCCTCGGGCCGGTCCATCTTGGTGGCGCCAGCCTTGTCGGCGGCGAAGCGGGTGAACACCGCCGCCTCCTGTGCGGTCACGCCAGGGACCAGCGATTCGGCCTGTCCGCCGGGGCCCGACCGCAGCAGCGGAATCCAGGTGCCGGTGCCGCTGAAGGAGCCCGTGGACGGGAGCTTGCCGGAGCCGTCGATGTCGCCCGACGGAATGTCGCTGGACAGCTTGGCCACGTACAGCGTGCCCTCGTCGAGGATCGACGTGTTGTTGGCCATCGCCGCCGGTTCGCGGCCGGGCTGGATCTTCTTGCTGGAGATGAACTTGTACATGTAGTCGAATTTCTGGTCGTCGCCGGTGTAGGACACCACGGTGCCGTCGGATGCGACGTAGATGTTGGCACCCTCGTGCTTGAGCCGGCCCATCGCGGAGTGCTTGACCGGCGTGGAGTTGGGGTCCCACGGATTGACCTCGACGACGTAGCCGAACCGGTTGATCTCGTTGGGTGTCTTGGCGAGATCGAAGCGCGGGTCGAACGACTCCCACTTGAGTTCGCTCGGCTCCGTCGCGATGCCGTAGCGCTTGTACTGATCGGCGATCACCGGGCCGGGTGCCGCTGAGCCCTCGGGTGAGCCGAAGTAGGTGTTGAAGTTCTCCTCGCCCGACAGCACCGTGCCCCACGGGGTCACCCCGCCCGAGCAGTTGGCGAAGGTGCCCGCCACGGCGCGGCCTGTCGGGTCGGCGGGGGTCTTGACGAAATCGGAGCCTGCGGCCGGACCGATCAGCGTGAACGGGGTATCGGCGGTGAAACGGCGGTTGTAGCGGCCCACAACCGGTTCCAAACCGCCCTGCGGTACCCGCTCGACCTCCACGACGCCCATGCCGACCGCCGCGATCTCGATGTCGAACTGCTCGCGAGTGGGGGCATCGGCGTTGTAGCCGGGGAACATGAACACGGGGTCGACGTACTCGTGGTTGGTCACCAGCAGGAAGTGGTTCGGTTGCCCGTCAATCGGTAGCAGTGCGGCGAAGTCGTTGTTGAAGCCGAACTGCTGCCGCTGGGCGGCGGCCGTCTGGGCCTTCACGTCGAATGCGGGCGCGCCGGGCAGGATCGGGTCGCCCCAGCTGATCACGACGCCCTGCTGGTAGCCCTCGGGGATGACGACGGCGTCCTCGCTGTTCGGCGCGACGGCATTGAACTTCATCCCGGGCGACGGCTCGGCGGGCGGCGCCGACGAGGGGGGCGTCGCAGCGGGTTGTTCGTCGCTCCCGCAGGCGGCCAGCGCCGAACCGGCGCCGACGGCCAGCACGGTGACGCCGGCGGCCTGCAGCATCGACCGCCGCGATACCTGCTTGACGATGTCGCCGAAGTATTCGTTGCCGCTGGCGTTGGGGACGGGTTTGGAGCAGGCGTCGCCGCACTTGTAGCGGCAAGTCACATGCTGACGTGAGGACCGCCCGTCGTGATTGACGAATAGATTCAGCGGCATTAGCGCCATGGCGTGGGGATTCCTTCCGACTGTCACCGGCCGGGCTGGGGCCGATCGTCGGAAAGTTACGGGAACCTGTTGATCAGCTGTGAAGCGGAAGGTGAACGAAAGGTTACGGACTCTCAGTCGGCCAGGACTCCGCGCAGGTTGTCGTCCAGCGCGCGGGGCTGATCGCCCTGCACCGAGTGGCCGGCGTCGGGCACGATGTGGGTGTGCTGAAATCCCGGCG
>JAVRPF010000243.1:0-5590 GCA_032162385.1 Mycobacterium sp. | reverse complement strand
ATGGACGGCCAGTACGGGGACTCCACCCGCAGTGTGAAGGCCACGGCCTCGCAACGAATTCCGGGCCAGCCGGTGGCACCTCCGCCCATTCCGGCCTCGGCCTACCATCTCTCAACCGACGAGTCGCTGCCGCTGGACACCTACGGTCGTAGCGCCAACCCCGTTTGGCGGCAACTGGAGTCGGCATTGGCCGAACTCGAGGGTGCCACGTCGGCGTTGACATTCGGCTCCGGCATGGCCGCCATCACGTCGGCTTTGCGGGTTCTGCTCCGGCCCGGAATGACGCTCGTCGTACCCGCCGACGGCTACTACCAGGTGCGGCGTTATGCCGCGGAAAGCCTTGCACCACAGGGTGTCACGGTAGTCGAGGCGGATGCGGCGCGGATGTGCGAGGCCGCGTCCGGCGCGCAGGTGGTGCTGGCCGAGACGCCGGTGAATCCGACGCTGGACGTGGTCGACCTGCACCGGCTGGGGCTGATCTGCCGGAGCCGCGGCGCCACCCTGGTGGTCGACAACACCGCGCCGACCCCGCTCGGTCAGCAGCCGCTTTCGCTGGGTGCGGACCTCGTCGTGGCCAGCGCGACAAAGGGGCTGTCCGGCCACAGTGACGTCGTCGCCGGCTACGTCGCGGGCAGCCATCCCGAGTTGATGGCCGCCGTCGAACGCGAACGGCTGCTGGCCGGCGCCATCCTCGGCCCGTTCGAGGCATGGTTGGCGCTGCGCAGCCTGGGCAGTGCGGGGCTGCGCTTCGAGCGGCAGTGCCAGAATGCCCAGGCGGTCGCGCTGATGCTGCGCGATCACCCCGCGGTGCGCTCGGTGCGGTACCCGGGGCTACCCGACGACCCCGCCCACGACGTGGCCTGCCGTCAGATGAAGCGCTTCGGCGGCCTGGTGAGCGTGGAACTCGCCGACGCAGCGGCCGTGCACGCGTTGGTGGAACGCAGTGCGCTGCTGGTCGCGGCCACCAGCTTCGGTGGCATCCACACCGCGGTGGACCGCCGGGCGCGCTGGGGCGACCCGGTCAGCGACGGGTTCGCGCGCATCTCGCTAGGTATAGAGGACGCCGACGATCTGATCGCCGACATCGAGCAGGCTCTCGGTGGATGACGATCTGGCGGCGAAGTTCGCCGAACTCGTCCGGATGACCGGAGTCCGGTCGTGACGGGCTCGGGCGTCGCCGTGGTCACCGGCGGGGCGCGCAACCTCGGCCGCACGATCGTGCTGGCCCTGGCGCGCGACGGCTTCGACGTCGTCGTCAACACGCGAGCCGACGTCGAACAGGCGGAGAAGGTGGCCGCCGAGGCCCGCGAATGCGGCGTCACGGCCGCGGTGGCCGCCGCGGACGTGTCGGATCCGGCGGCCGTCGAACGGATGTTCGCCGTCGCCGACGGACTGGGCCCGCTGCGGGTCCTGGTCAACAACGCCGCGGTGCGAACCCGGGTCCCGGTGTACGACGTGACCGCCGCTGACTGGGAAGCCGTGCGCGCGGTGACCCTCGACGGCGCCATGAACTGCGTGCTGGCCGCGCTGCCCCGGCTGCGTGCCGCCGGCGGCAGCATCGTGTCGATCATCGGCGGCAACGCGCTGCGTGGCGATCCGGGAAGGTTCCACGTCTCGGCGGCCAAGTACGGCCTGATCGGCATGACCAAGGCGCTCGCGGCGGCGTGTGCGGCGGACCACGTCACCGTCAACGCCGTATCGCCGAGTCACATGAACCCCGAACCCGGTCCGGCGGCGGACCGGGAGGCGCAGCGCCGCCGCGAGGCGGTGGCGGACACGGTGGCGTTCCTGGCCGCACCGGCGGGCTGCGACGTCACCGGACAGCTGATCGAGGTCGGCGCGGCCCGGTGACGCGCCAGCCACCGATGAAATCCCAGGTCACCCAGTGGTGCCCTGCGTGTCCCGGCAAGGGCGGTAGCCTCTCTAGGTTGTGACTGCCCGCATACGCGTCGCCGTCGTCTACGGCGGACGCAGCTCCGAACACGCCATCTCGTGTGTCTCCGCCGGCAGCATCCTGCGCAACCTCGATCCGGAGCGGTTCGAAGTGGTCGCCGTCGGCATCTCGCCCGAGGGCTCCTGGATGCTCACCGACGCGCGGCCCGAGACGCTCGCCATCACCGACGGCCGCCTGCCTCAGGTGAGCGGCACGTCGGGTACCGCGCTGGCCCTGCCCGCCGACCCGCGGCGCGGCGGGCAACTGATATCGATGGACAAGGGTCCCGGTGAGCTCCTGGCCGCCGTCGACGTCGTCTTTCCCGTCCTGCACGGCCCGTACGGGGAGGACGGCACCGTCCAGGGGCTGCTCGAACTCGCAGGCGTGCCCTACGTCGGCGCCGGGGTGCTGGCCAGCGCGGCGGGCATGGACAAGGAGTTCACCAAGAAGCTGCTCGCGGCGGAGGGCCTGCCGATCGGGGATCAGGTGGTGCTGCGGGCGCAGGACAACACTCTGGAACTCGAGGATCGCGAGCGACTCGGCCTGCCGGTGTTCGTCAAGCCGGCCCGCGGCGGCTCCTCGATCGGCGTCAGTCGGGTGGTGGCGTGGGACCACCTGCCGTCAGCGATCGCGCTGGCTCGTCGGCACGATCCGAAAGTGATCGTCGAAGCCGCCGTGCCGGGCCGCGAGCTCGAGTGCGGCGTGCTCGAATTCCCTGACGGCACAGTCGAAGCCAGCACCGTCGGCGAGATCCGGGTGTCGGGGGTACGGGGCCGCGAGGACGCGTTCTACGACTTCGCCACCAAGTACCTCGAGGACGCCGCGGAACTCGACGTGCCCGCCAAGGTCGACGACGAGATCGCCGACGCCGTGCGCCAATTGGCGATCCGGGCCTTCCGTGCCATCGATTGTCAAGGTCTGGCCCGGGTCGACTTCTTCCTTACCGAGAACGGGCCGGTGATCAACGAGATCAACACCATGCCCGGCTTCACGACGATCTCGATGTACCCACGAATGTGGGCCGCCAGCGGGGTGGACTACCCGACGCTGCTGGCGACGATGGTTGACACGGCGCTGGCCCGCGGCACCGGCCTGCGTTAAGGCACCGGCCTGGGTTATCGCACCGGGCCGGGATTGACCGGCACCGCAGGCATCGCCTTGGCGACCGCCGCCGAGATCAGTTGAATCGGAGTCGGCCCCGATCCGTCGGGCAACGTCAGCGCGACGTACACCGGCCGGTCAACGGCGATCCAGGTGCTGCGTCCCTCGTCGCCGATGTGGAACCAGTCCACGTCGTCGACCACCTGGATGGGAGTGCCTGCCACGAAGTCGACGGGCTGGTCCACGCCGCAGCGCAGGATCAGCGGTTCGGCATCGGGGTCGGCCTGCCAGGCCGCCGCGCCGACCGGGGCGGGTTCGGCGGCCGGGGCCCGCTGGTAGTCACCGAGCCGATCGGGCAGGGCGGCGAGCAGGGCGCGGCAGGCATCGCCGTCGGCGTCCGGCGCCGGCACCGAAGCGATCGCGACGGGACGTTGCCCTTCCGGCTTCTGCCGGATCGTCGCGAACACCAGTACACCGATCACCGCGGCGACGGCGACGATGACGGCGGCGACCAGGACGCCGCGGGGCGGGCCGTCACCTCCATCGGGGAGCATCCGGCAACTCTAAAGCTGCGCTCCGCCGGCGATCGGGCAGGTCAGGGTGCGGGTGATCCCGGTTACCTGCTGGACGCTGGGAACGACGTTGGACTGCAGGTCGCGAAGTGAGTCGGCGCCGATGCGAACGACGACGTCATAGGGTCCGGTGACGTACTCGGACCACAGCACGCCCGGCAACGTGGCCAGCTGCTTGGCGATGACCTCCGCGCGGCCGACCTCGGTCTGAATCAGCATGAAAGCCTCGACCACCCGCTGTCTCCTCCGTCCCGCTGAATAGACTCCGGGGGACCGAACTTACCGCAGGTCGCGCCGGTGTTCAGGGGACGAAGATCTCGGTGGAGGGCAGGAGCGAAGCGACCGGGGAATGTTGTGGAGGACCCGGGAATGTTGCGGGAGGTGGCATGGCGAGCGACGAGGTGAAGGCGACCCTGGCGGGGCTCGGCGAATTCGCCGTGATCGACCGACTGGTGCGCGACCGGGAGCAGCCGCCGGTGGTGGCGCTGGGCCCGGGCGACGACGCCGCGGTGGTGCTGGCACCCGACGGCCGCACCGTGGTGTCCACCGACATGCTCGTCGAGGGGCGGCACTTCCGGCTGGATTGGTCGACCCCGCGCGACATCGGCCGCAAGGCGATCGCCCAGAACGCAGCCGACGTCGAGGCCATGGGTGCGACGGCCACCGCCTTCGTCGTCGCGTTCGGCGCGCCCGGAAACACGTCCGGCGACGACGTGCTCGCACTGTCCGACGGCATGTGGGAGGAGGCCCGCAGGTTCGGGGCGGGGATAGTCGGCGGCGATCTCGTCGCGGCCCCGCAGTGGGTGATCTCGGTGACGGTGCTGGGCGACCTGGCGGGCCGCGACCCCGTCCGCCTGGACGGTGCCCGTCCCGGTGATTCGGTGGCGGTGGTGGGCGATCTCGGGCGGTCCGCGGCGGGATATTCGCTGCTGCGCAACGCCGTTCGCGATCACGATGAGCTTCGTCGGTCACACCTGACGCCGGAGGTGCGCTACGGACAGGGCCGCGTCGCCGCGGACGCGGGCGCGACCGCGATGACGGACGTGTCCGACGGTCTGGTGGCCGATCTTGGGCATGTCGCGGACGCGTCGGGTGTCGGCATCGACGTCTCGTCCGCGGCGCTGGCGGCCGATCGCGACGCGCTCGGCGAGGCGGCTGCGGCGACGGAGCAGGACGCCTGGGCGTGGGTGTTGGGCGGGGGAGAGGACCACGCGCTGGTCGCGACGTTCCCCGGGGCGCAACCAGACGGCTGGCGCCGCATCGGCGTCGTGGTCGACGGCCCGGCGCGGGTGCTGGTGGACGGAACGCCGTGGCGCGGAAGCCCGGGCTGGCAGTCGTTCTAACCAATGCCGCACGCTAGGTTGACCCACCATGGCCGCACGTCCGTTGAGTGAACTCGTCGAGCCGGGTTGGGCCCGCGCGCTGCACCCGGTCACCGATCAGGTCACCACGATGGGGGAGTTCCTCCGCGACGAGATCGCCGCCGGCCACGGGTATCTGCCCGCGGGTGAGAACGTGTTGCGCGCATTCACGTTTCCGTTCGACGACGTGCGGGTGCTCATCGTCGGCCAGGACCCCTATCCGACTCCCGGGCACGCGGTGGGGCTGAGTTTCTCGGTGGCGTCCGACGTTCGACCCCTGCCGCGCAGCCTGGACAACATCTTCCGCGAGTACGTCACCGACCTCGGGCATCCCGCGCCCACATCCGGCGATCTGACCCCGTGGGCGCAGCGCGGCGTGATGCTG
Source organism: Mycobacterium sp. (assembly GCA_032162385.1). Lineage (GTDB taxonomy): Bacteria > Actinomycetota > Actinomycetes > Mycobacteriales > Mycobacteriaceae > Mycobacterium. The sequence continues at coordinate 238 of JAVRPF010000243.1, read as the reverse complement.
CTCAACAGGGTGCTGACCGTGCGGCCGGGCACGCCGGCGTCGCACCGGGGCAAGGGCTGGGAGGCGGTGACGGAGTGCGCCATCCGCGCCCTGGTGGCGAGGTCACGGCCGTTGGTCGCGGTGCTGTGGGGGCGCGACGCGGCGACGCTGAAGCCGATGCTGACCGGCGATCAGTGCATGACGATCGAGTCGGTCCATCCGTCGCCGCTGTCGGCGTCGCGGGGGTTCTTCGGCTCGC
>JAVRPF010000242.1:0-3175 GCA_032162385.1 Mycobacterium sp. | reverse complement strand
CAACTTCATCACCGTCGACAAGCCCCCGGTGTCGCAATGGGTAATGGGCTTGTCGGGGCAGATCTTCGGATTCAGCAGTGCGAGCATGCTGGTTCCCGAGGCGTTGATGGCGGTCATGGCGGTGGCGTTGCTCTACGGCGCGGTACGTCGGATCAGCGGACCTCGCGCGGCGTTGTTGGCTGGGGCGGTGTTGGCGCTGTTGCCTGTGGCGGCGTTGATGTTTCGGTACAACAATCCGGACGCGGTGATGGTGCTGCTGATGATGGCGGCCGCATATTGCGCGGTGCGCGCGGTGGAGCGAGCGAGCGCGAAGTGGATCGCGTTGGCCGGGGTGGCGTTGGGGTTTGCGTTCCTGGCCAAGATGCTCGAAGGGATCATGGTGATGCCGGCGATCGGGCTGGTGTATTTGGTCGCGGCGCCGACCTCGGTCCGTCGCAGACTGTTGCATCTGCTCGGCGCGCTGGGGGCATTCCTGGTGTCGGCGGGTTGGTTCGTCGGGCTGACGCTGCTGTGGCCGGCGTCGTCGCGGCCCTACATCGCGGGTTCGACCGACAACAACTTCATGAATCTGGTCCTTGGCTACAACGGGTTCGCCCGCGTCCTCGGGCGTAACCACGGCGATCCCGGGCAGCAGCCGGGCGGCGGCGCGGCGGGCGGTGCGCACATGGACGCCGGAGCGGTCCACCATGGCGGGTTCGGCGGTCCGGGTCATCAGGCGGCAGGTCTGGGACGGCTGTTCTCCGGAGAGTTCGGGTTCGAAATCGGGTGGTTGCTTCCCGCCGCCCTGCTCGCCGTGGCGCTGGTGCTCGTGTCACGGCGGCGCGCGCCACGCACCGACCTCGTCCGAGCGGGCGCCATCCTGTTCGGCGGCTGGATGGTCGTTGACGGACTGGTGCTGAGCTACATGAGCGGCACGATCCATCCGTATTACTGCCTGTCGTTGGCACCTGCGGTGGCGGGAGCATTTGCGGTCGGTGTCAACGAGGCGTGGGGCAGGCGATCCTCGTGGTTCGGCCGCGTCGGACTCGCGGTGCTCATCGGGTCGACCGGCGTATGGAGTTGGTGGCTCCTGGGCCGCAATGCACAGTGGCTGCCCGCGCTGCGATGGACGATTCTGGCGATGACCATCGCGGCGATCGTGATCTTGCTGCTCTCGCTTGCCGCACCAGAGCGCCGACGGCTGGCCGCTGCGTCGCTGGTGCTCGGGCTTGGCGTGGCGCTGGCCGGGTCGACGGCCTATGCGCTGGCGACCATCGGGCAGTCCCACGGCGGCGGCAACGCCAACGTGGGGCCAGCGGCCGCAATGCAAGCGGGCCGTCCGGGCGGCGGCATGCGGGGTGAGAACGTCGACAACGCGGCACTGGACAGTCTGCTCGACGGCACGCTGACCAAGTGGTCGGCGGCCGTCGACGGATCGTCGACCGCAGCCGGCTTGGAGCTGGCGACCAACACTCCGGTGATGGCCATCGGCGGGTTCTCCGGCTCGGACCCCGTCCCGACCTTGAGCCAATTCCAGCAGTACGTAGCCAACCATCAGGTCACCTACTTCATCGCGCCGGACGACCAGCACGGCGGACCTGGCGGGTTCGGCGGCAAGCAGCACTCGGACATCGGCAACTGGGTCGCAGCAACCTTCGCACCGATCAAGGTCGGCTCCGACACCGTCTACGACCTCGCGACGCCTGCTCACTAAGGACGCCTCCTCCCAGTCCGGTCCGAGGTGGCCACGAGGTTGGCTGCCTACGGTTCCGGGCATGGTGATTAGTGCTGGCGTGATCGCTCCCCTCGGTGTCGAAATCGCGTTCCTGGTTGGGAGCGTCGCCGCCGCCGTGTTCGCTGCGATCGTCGCGATGGAGAAGCAACGCCGCCCGTTCGTGTGGGCGATCATCGGCTTCTTCGCCACGTTCGTCGTGGCCAGTGCCGTCCACGCAGTGCTCTGAGAACGGTTCAGTGCGAAGGCGTGCCGATCTGCCCGGCCAGCCACGGCAGTGCGTCGGAGAACGCGTAGGCGGCGAACTGCCACGTGTGGAAGGTCGCGATGGTGTGCACCGAACACGAGATGTTCACCTTGGTAGCGGCGTCGCACAGGTCGTGGGCGGCGCCGACCTGGTCTTCGGCGCCGTTGCGAAATTCGTCGTGACCGCCGAAGCCCAGAGCGTTCGCCGGCTGCGGGGGCGGCTGAAATCCGCCGGGGAGCAGCTTCTTCATCTGTTCGTCGGAGACCTTCGGGGTGTCCTCGAACCAGCCCGACACCCCGACGTAGGGGCCGTGTTTGGCCATCACGGTCATCGGATCGTTGGCGGCCCACTGCGCGGCGTCGCCACCGTAGAGGCGGTCGATGGTCTGCTGCTTCGTGCCCGCGATCGGTCCGTGGTCGCCGGCGATGTCTTCGAATACGTGGAACAGCTCGGGATGGGTCACGGTGAGATCGACCGCGCAGGTACCGCCCATGGACCACCCCACGATGCCCCAGTTGGCGGGGTCGGGGGAGCCCCCGAACTGGGAGATCACGTAGGGGCGTACGTCTTTGGTGAGATGGTCGGCCGCGTCGCCCCGCGGCCCGTTGACGCATTCAGTGTCGTTGTTGAAGCTGCCGCCGGAGTCGACGAACACGAAGATCGGCGCCTGACCGCCGTGAGCTTGGGCGTAGCCGTCGATGACTGGCTTGATGTTGCCGCTGCGCATCCAGTCCGCCGGAGTATTGAACTCACCGCCGATCATCATCACCACCGGCAGTTGCGGCGGCTTGTCGCCGGAAAACCATGCGGGCGGTAGGTACACGTATTCGCTGCGGTGCTTGAAACCGCTTGCAGTGTCCGGAATGTCGACCTCGACCAGCTTGCCGTTCGACGGGTGGGTGCCTCGGAGCCCGGGCAGACTGCCCGCGTCGACCTGATCGGGCAGCGGGCCAGCCGTCAGACCGCCCCATGCGGCCTGCACGGTCGGGTAGTAGCCGACCCATTGATTCAGCGCCATCAACGCGGCGAACAACGACAACGGGATCGCGAGCACCGACAGGGTGCGTCGCCGCCACCCTGTGCCGCGCCAGCCGAGCGCGGCCACCGCGACCGTGCCCACGAAGACGCCGATCCAGATCCACAGCGTCAGCGGGGCCGGGTCGGAGGCCAGCCCCTCGGAGTCCGTGTACAGCCGCGCCCCCAACGCTCCGAGGACC
>JAVRPF010000241.1:0-2750 GCA_032162385.1 Mycobacterium sp. | reverse complement strand
ATCGGCATCGTCGAGCAGGCCGACGCCACTTCGTCACAGCGGGCGATCTGCGAGATCAATGCCAGTGTCTACGCCTTCGACATCGCCCCGCTGCGCTCGGCACTGAGCAGGCTGCGCTCCGACAACGCCCAACAGGAGCTCTACCTCACCGATGTCATCTCGATCCTCCGCCAGGACGGCCATATCGTGCGCGCCCAGCACCTCGCGGACAGCGCCCTGGTCGCCGGCGTCAACGACCGCGTCCAGCTCGCCGAACTCGGCAGGGAGCTCAACCGGCGCATCGTGCGCGCCCACCAACGCGCCGGCATCACGGTGGTCGACCCGGCCACCACCTGGATCGACGTCGACGTGACCGTCGGGCGGGACACCGTCATCCATCCGGGCACCCAGCTGCTCGGCGCCACCAGCGTGGGCGGGCGCTGTGTGGTCGGGCCGGACACCACGCTGACCGACGTCACCGTCGCCGACGGCGCGTCGGTAATCCGGACGCACGGCGAGTCGGCGACGATCGGCAGCGGCGCCACGGTCGGCCCATACACCTACCTGCGGCCCGGCACCGTGCTGGGAGCCGACGCTAAGCTCGGCGCGTTCGTCGAGGTCAAGAACTCCGACATCGGGACCGGCACCAAGGTGCCGCATCTGACCTACGTCGGGGACGCCGACATCGGCGAGCACAGCAATATCGGCGCGTCCAGCGTGTTCGTCAACTACGACGGCACGACCAAACGGCGGACCACCGTCGGCTCGCACGTCCGCACCGGTTCCGACACCATGTTCGTGGCACCGGTGACCGTCGGCGATGGTGCTTACACGGGCGCGGGCACCGTGCTGCGTGACGACGTCCCGCCAGGGGCGCTCGCGGTTTCTGCGGGCCCGCAACGCAACATCGAGAACTGGGTGCAGCGTAAACGTCCAGGCAGCGCCGCCGCGCAAGCCGCGGAGAAGGCCGCCCAGCAAGCCCCGGCGGCCACCCCACAGTCGGAATCCGAATAGACACCATGAATTTGGTATCTGGCAACCCGGCAATCATTCCGTACGATTCGCTACGTACGATGAGCACTTCCGTTCCTTTTGATCCCAATCTCTTCCCCGATACGGCGAGGGCAGCACGGTGAGCCACGACTGGACCGATAATCGCAAAAATCTGATGCTGTTCTCTGGCCGGGCACATCCCGAGCTGGCCGAGCAGGTCGCCAAAGAACTCGACGTCCATGTCACCGCGCAGACGGCCCGCGAGTTCGCCAACGGCGAGATCTTCGTGCGCTTCGACGAGTCGGTGCGCGGCTGCGACGCCTTCGTCCTGCAATCCTGCCCGGACCCGGTGAACAACTGGCTGATGGAAGCGCTGATCATGATCGACGCCCTCAAGCGAGGCAGCGCCAAACGGATCACCGCCGTCATGCCGTTCTACCCCTACGCCCGCCAGGACAAGAAGCACCGCGGCCGCGAGCCGATCTCGGCACGGCTGGTCGCCGACCTGCTCAAGACCGCGGGAGCCGACCGGATCGTGACCGTCGACCTGCACACCGATCAGATCCAGGGTTTCTTCGACGGGCCCGTCGACCACATGCGCGGCCAGAACCTCCTGACCACCTACATCAAGGACAACTACTCGACCGACGACATGACCGTCGTCTCCCCAGATTCCGGGCGCGTGCGCATCGCCGAGAAGTGGGCCGACGCATTGGGCGGCGTTCCGCTGGCCTTCATTCACAAGACCAGGGACCCGCGGGTGCCCAACCAGGTGGTGTCCAACCGCGTCGTCGGCGAGGTCGAAGGCCGCACCTGTGTGCTGATCGACGACATGATCGACACCGGCGGCACCATTGCCGGTGCGGTGAAGCTGCTGCGGGAAGACGGCGCCAGCGACGTCGTTATCGCGGCGACCCATGGTGTGCTGTCGGAGCCGGCCGCCGAGCGGCTGGCCGCATGCGGCGCCCGGGAGGTCATCGTCACGAACACGCTGCCGGTCGGCGAGGAGAAGCGCTTCCCACAGCTCACGGTGTTGTCGATCGCGCCGCTGCTCGCCAGCACCATTCGCGCCGTATTCGAAAATGGCTCAGTCACAGGGCTATTCGACGGAGACGCCTAGATGGCTGCCAAGCCAGACAAAGCGGTCATCTATCACAATCCACGATGCACTACCTCCCGCAAGACGCTAGACTTGTTGCGGGACAACGGTTTAGAACCCGAGATCGTCGAGTATCTGAAGACACCACCGTCGCGCACCGAGTTGGTGAAGATGATTCGCGACGCGGGCATCGATGTGCGCACCGCGGTGCGTAAGCGCGAATCGCTCTATACCGAACTCAACCTCGCCGACGCGACGGATGATCAACTGCTCGACGCGATGGCCGAAAACCCCATCCTGATCGAGCGACCGTTTGTCGTCACGGCGAAGGGCACCCGGCTGGCCCGTCCGATCGACGCGGTCCGCGAGATTCTGTGAGACGGCTCGCGGCCGCTGTCACGATCGCCGCGGTGACCGCCGCTTGTGGACCCAAAACTCCTGACTACTCCTCGGTTTGGACTACGAGTTCGACGGCCACGACCACCACGACCATCGACAAGCCGGTCCCGCTGTCGCAGTACCTGAACAGCATCGGCGTGACCGGCAAGCAGGTGGCGCCGAGTTCCCTGACCGATCTGACGGTATCGATACCGACGCCGCCGGGCTGGGCGCCGTTCACCGATCCACACATCGCGCCGCAGACCGTGATACTGGCCAAGGACAAGAAGTACCCGACCGC
>JAVRPF010000240.1:0-4771 GCA_032162385.1 Mycobacterium sp. | reverse complement strand
GGTTATCCCCAGATCTCGATGACCGGCACGCCATCCTGATCGAGCCGCTCGCCACCCCGGTGCACACGATTCGGCGTGCCGTGGAGGCGGTCGGCGATCTGCGGGACCGGCCCGTCGTGGTGATCGGCGCCGGACCCATCGGGCTGTTCGTGCTGCTGGCGGCACGCCACGCCGGCGCACGGGTCGTCGTCGCCGATCTGCTGGAGTCCAAGCGAGCCAGGGCCGAACGTCTCGGTGCGGTAGGCACTTTCGACCCGGCAGCGCCGGACGCGATCACCGCCGCGCGCCGGCTCCTCGGCGGCCCTGCCGCGGTGGTGATCGACTGCGTAGCGCGGGAGAGCTCGGTGGCCCAAGCCGTCGACCTGGTCGACAAGGGCGGCGCGATCATGATCGTCGGAGTCGCCGAAGGCGCCACCCCGGTGCCGCTCGGCCTGATCCAGGACCGCGAGCTGTCCCTGATCGGCAACCTGATGTACGTCCGCGAGGACTTCACCGCGGCGCTCGACCTGCTGGCCTCCGGCATCGTGCCCGTCGACGAGATCATCAGCGCCGAGTTCGATTTCGAGCATTCCGCTGAGGCGTTCGCCGCATCGGCCGACGGAGAGAACGTGAAGGTGCTCGTCACCGTCGGAAACGACCCAGGGGGATCCCGATGAGCCAGGCGTTGCTCGAATGCACGGACATCCAGAAGAGTTTCGGCGGCGTGCCGGTGCTCAAGGGCATCAGCCTGGACCTCCAGCCAGGGACGGTCACCGCGCTGGCAGGCGAGAACGGTGCGGGCAAGTCGACGTTGATGAAGATCGTCAGCGGCCAGTACAGCGCCGATCATGGCACGGTGTCGGTTCAGGGCAATCACCTCGCCGCCGGCAACACCCGCGACGCGGTCAAGCACGGCGTGGCCATCGTGCCCCAGGAGCTGGCGTCGATCGAGGACATGACGGTCTACGAAAACCTGTTCGTCGGACGGGAACTGCGTATCGGCCCATTCCTGAACCGGCGCGCGATGATCGGCGAGGCCGCGGAGACCCTTGCGGTGTTCGACGTGGCGATCTCACCGACGGCAAGGATGGGCAGCCTGCCGGTCGGCATGCGGCAGATCGTCGAGATCGTCAAGGCCGCCCGAACCGGCGCCCAGGTGGTGATGCTCGACGAGCCCACCTCGGCGATCTCCGAGCGCGAGGTCGAAGGCCTGTACAAGATCGTGCGGCGTCTGCGTGACCACGGGGTGGCGATGGTGTACACCACCCACAAGATGGCTGAGATCCGGGCCATCGCCGACCGTGTGGTGGTGTTGCGCGACGGCGGGCTCATCCTGGACGAGCCCATCGACGGGGTGTCCGACGACGACATCGTCACCGCGATGATCGGCCGTGAGCTCGACACGTTGTTCCCGGAGCGTGGCGAGCCCAAGCCGGATGCGGTGCTGGAGGTCAGTGGCCTGCAGGTCGCGGGCGCCTCGGAGCCGGTGTCGTTCTCGGTGCGGGCGGGCGAGATCGTGGGCCTGGCCGGCCTGGTCGGCGCGGGTCGCACCGAACTGCTCGAGGCGATCTTCGGGGCCAGGCACACCACGGCAGGCGAGATCGCGGTGAAGGGCAAGCGGGTCAAGCGCAACGCTCCCGCCGCCGCGATCACCCAGGGAATGGCGATGGTCCCCGAGGACCGCAAGCTCTCCGGTGTGGTGCTGTCGATGAGCGTGCTCGACAACGGCTCGCTGCCCAGACTGTCGTCGTTCTCCGTCGCGGGCTGGCTGCGCGGCAAGTCGCGCACCAAGGCCGTGTCGGACGTGATGTCGTCCGTCCGTCTGCACAGCAGCGGCCTGAAGCAGCTCGTCGGCACGCTGTCGGGCGGCAACCAGCAGAAGGTCGTCCTGGCCCGCTGGCTGACCGGCAACGTCAACGTATTGCTGCTCGACGAGCCGACCAGGGGCGTGGATGTCGGGGCGCGCAGCGAGATCTACCGCATCATCACCGATTTCGCGGCGGCCGGCATGGCCGTGGTGATGGCTTCGTCGGACATGCCCGAGATCGTCGGGTTGTCGCACCGGGCGTTCGTCATGCGGGGCGGCGCGCTGGTCGGAGAGCTGGACCGGAACGCCCTCGACCACCCCGCCGTGCAGGAATCCGTCTTCCGGATGGCGACCGCTCTCGACGGGCCGGCACCCGAACCGGTCACCACCGACGCACCGAACTCGGACGCATCCTCATCAACCGCCGAGCGCCCGCCAGAACCACCGGAGGCAGAATCGTGACAACTCAGCTCAGCACCGACGACACCCCACCCGAAACCACCAAAGCGATCGTCGCGTCCCCGACCACCGGCGAACCGGTCCGGCTGTTCTCCAGGGAGTGGTTCGCCGGAGTGGCGTTGCGCTACTCGATGGTGATCGTGATGTTGCTGGTGATCATGTACTTCAGTTACCGCAGTGCACGATTCAGCACTCCGGAGAACCTGGTGACGATCCTGGTCGCGGCCGCTCCGTTCGCGCTCATCGCGCTGGGCCAGACCCTGGTGGTCCTCACCGGCGGCATCGACCTCTCGGTCGGAAGCGTCATCGCGGTGTCGGCAATGGCGTCCGCGGCGACGGCCAAGGCCAACCCCGGTCAGGTGTGGCTGACCGTGCTGGTCGCGATGGTGGTCGGACTGGCGGTGGGTTGTGTCAACGGAATCCTGGTGTCGCGCATCAATGTTCCACCGTTCATCGCGACGCTTGGCACACTGACGGCGGGCTCCGGTCTGGCGTACGTGATCGGTGGGGGTGCGCCGATCAACGGCCTGCCCGCCGAGTTCGGGTCGATCGCCAACACGAAGATCCTGGGACTGCAGATCCCGGTGCTGGTGATGATCATCGGCATCGTCGTTCTCGCGGTGGTGATGAAGCGGACCACCTACGGGATGCGGGTGTACGCCGTCGGCGGCAACCGCAATGCCGCGGAGATCGCCGGCATCAACGTCAAGAACGTGCTGTTCAGTGTGTACGCGTTTTCCGGTCTGCTGGCGGGCATCTCCGGGGTGATGTTGGCGTCGCGGGTCATCTCGGGGCCGCCCAACCTGGGGCAGGGTTACGAGCTCGATGCCATCGCCGCGGTGGTCATCGGCGGCGCCAGCCTGATGGGCGGCCGCGGCACCATCTGGGGAACGGTGCTGGGTCTGTTCATGATTCAGACCCTCAACAACGGCCTGGACATCCTGGTGGTGCCTGCCTACTGGCAGGACGTCATCAAGGGTGTGCTGATCGTCGCGGCGGTCGCCGTCGACGTCTGGTCGACCCGAAGACGAACGTGACGCCCCGCAGGTTCTCACGAAACCGCTTATCCGACAACAAGAGAAAAGTAGAGACAATGAGGTTCACTACGAAGTTCCTGGCGATTGCCTCGGCCGCCGTGCTGGGGTTCGGGATGACGGCGTGTGGCGCCGGTGACACCGAATCCAACAGTGGCAAGACGCGGATCGGCGTCACCGTCTACGACATGAGCTCGTTCATCACCGCAGGTAAAGAGGGCATGGACGCCTACGCCAAGGCCAACGACATCGAGCTGCTGTGGAACTCGGCCAACAACGACGTCTCCACCCAGGCGAATCAGGTCGACTCGCTGATCAACCAGGGCGTTGACGCCATCATCATCGTTCCGATTCAAGCGGATTCGCTGGGCCCGCAGGTGCAGACCGCGAAGTCCAAGGGCATCCCCCTGGTGGCGGTCAATGCGGCACTGAACAACAAGGACGTGGCAGGCAACGTGCAACCCGACGACGTCGCCGCGGGCGCGCAGGAGATGCAGATGATGGCCGACCGCCTCGGCGGCAAGGGCAACATCGTCGTCCTGCAGGGACCGCTCGGTCAGTCCGGTGAGATCGATCGCACCAAGGGCATCAACCAGGTGCTGGCGAAGTACCCCGATATCAAGGTGCTGGCCAAGGACACCGCCAACTGGAAGCGCGACGAGGCCGTCAACAAGGTGAAGAACTGGATCTCGGGCTTCGGGCCCCAGATCGACGCCGTGGTGTCCGAGAACGACGACATGGGCCTCGGTGCTCTGCAGGCGCTCAAGGAATCCGGTCGCACGGGTGTGCCGATCGTCGGCATCGACGGCATCGAGGACGGCCTCAACGCCGTCAAGAGCGGCGAGTTCATCGGCACCTCACTGCAGAACGGCACCGTCGAACTGTCCGCCGGGCTCGCCGTGACCAACGCCCTGGTCAAGAAGGAGCAGGTCAACACCGCGCCGGTCTACATGATGCCGGCGATCACCAAGGACAACGTCGACGTCGCCTACCAGCATGTCGTCAGCGACCGGCAGAAGTTCCTCGACGGCCTCAGTGCGCTGACCACCCAGAACCTCAAGACCGGCGATATCGCCTACGAAGGCATTCCGGGCCAAAAGCAGGCGTAATCGATTTCGTGACAACACATTTCCCGACCGAGACCAGAAAGAGTTCGAAGATGAGACTGACGACGAAGGTAGGCGTGATCGCCTCGGCAGGTCTGCTGGGGTTCGGGATGACGGCGTGTGGCGCCGGTGACACCGAATCCAACAGTGGCAAGACGCGGATCGGCGTGACGGTGTACGACATGAGCTCGTTCATCACCGCAGGCAAGGAGGGCATGGACGCCTACGCCAAGGCCAACGACATCGAGCTGCTGTGGAACTCGGCCAACAACGACGTCTCCACTCAGGCCAGCCAGGTCGACTCGCTGATCAACCAGGGCGTCGACGCGATCATCGTCGTTCCGGCGCAGGCGGATTCGCTTGGTCCGCAGGTCGCCTCGGCCAAG
>JAVRPF010000239.1:0-6051 GCA_032162385.1 Mycobacterium sp. | reverse complement strand
ATCGGTCTGACCGAGGAGGACATGGCGCCTGCGATGGCGGCGTTCGCGGCGTACGCCGACGATCTGTCGGCGGCCGGAGTGCTGATCACCACCGAGGTGCTCGACACCGTCGATGCCACCACGACGGTGACGGCGCGCAACGGCACACCCGAGATCCAGGACGGCCCGTTCGCCGACACCAAGGAGAAGCTCGGCGGCATCTTCGTCATCGACGTGCCGAACCTCGACGACGCGCTGAAGTGGGCTCAGCGCAACCCGGCCAACGGCTGGGGATCGGTCGAGATCCGCCCGGTGGCAAGGACGTACGCCGCAGGGCGCGGCTGGTACAACCCCTGAACACGCAGCGCTCGCGGGCGACCTCGGCGCTCGCCGGGGTCGTTCGCGAGTCGTACGGCCGGCTATTGGCGCTGCTCGCCGCACCCGGCCGTGACATCGCGGCCGCAGAGGACGCGTTGGCCGATGCCGTGGAGCGGGCGTTGACGCGCTGGCCCGACGACGGCGTCCCCGACAACCCGGAGGCCTGGCTGTTGGTCGTCGCACGCAACCGGCTTCGCGACGCCTGGAAGTCGGCGGCCTGGAAGACCAGCCGGCCACTCGATGAAACGGATTGGGAGAACGACGAATTTGGTAGTACCGAAGCCACTGCCGGATCCGACATTCCCGACCGCCGACTTGAACTGATGCTGGTGTGCGCGCATCCGGCGATCGCCGCGTCGGTCCGTACGCCGCTGATGCTGCAGGTGGTGCTCGGCGTGGACGCTGCGGCGATCGCGGCCGCCTTCGCGGTGGAGCATGCAGCCATGGCGCAGCGCCTGGTGCGCGCGAAGAAGCGCATCCGGGACACCGGGATCCCCTTCGAGATGCCCGAACGCGAGCAGCTCGCCGAGCGGTTGCCCGCGGTTCTGGAAGCCGTTTACGGGGGGTACGCCATCGACTGGCAGCTGGTGCCGCAGGGCTCTGCGGTGGAATCGCTGTCCGCCGAGGCCGTGCACCTCGCCTTGGTGCTCGCCGACCTCCTGCCCGACGAGCCCGAGGTGCTCGGTCTCGCTGCGCTGGTGTGCCTGTCGGAAGCCCGTCGGCCCGCCCGGCGTGCCGAGGACGGATGCTTCGTGCCGCTCGAAGAGCAGGACGTCACCCGGTGGGACCGCGCCATGATCGCCCGTGGTGAGACGCTGCTGACGCGGGCGCATGCGCAGCACCGCCCCGGCCGATTTCAGTACGAGGCGGCCATCCAGTCCGCCCACTGCAGTCGCGCCGCGCGCGGTCCGGTGGACGCAGAGACGCTTCGCACCCTGCACCGCGCGCTGGTGGGGACCGCGCCGTCGCTGGGTGCCGAGGTCGCCCTGGCCGCGTTGGACGGCGAGATCGACGGGCCTGCTGCGGGATTGCAGGCCTTGGACGCCGTCACTGATCCCGCCGTCGAACGGTTCCAGCCCGCGTGGGCGGTGCGGGCGCACCTCCTGGCGAAGGCGGGCCGCGTCGACGAGGCGGCGCGCGGCTACCGGCGCGCGATCGAGGCGACGTCAGACCCCGGCGTGGCCGAATACCTGGCGCGATGTTTGCGATCATTGTCGAGTTGACCGCCCATAGCTATGCAATACGGTTTGCCAGGCGAGGCAAAGTCCAGCTCGCTGGTGAGGTCGTGGACATGCCGCAGCTCGATGGCCAGGCGCTACCGGCTGGTCGGCGACGCCGTGGCCGCCCGGCGGGTTCCGACTCGGCCGAGACCCGCAACCGCATCCTGAGGGCCGCGCGCCAGGTCATCAGCGAGCGCGGCTACCACGCCGCCACCTTCCGGGCGATCGCCATGGCCGCCGACCTGAGCCGTCCCACCCTGCACTACTACTTCGACTCCCGCGAGCAGATCTACGGGATGCTGGTCGACGAGGCGGGTGACCTGCTGGCCGATTGCATCGATGCAGCGAGGCGCAAGGACACGCTGATCGAACAGCTGACCGCGCTGGTCTCGGGCATGCTCGAGGTCGACTCCAGGGACCGTTCGCGACTCGCGTTCGTGGTCAGCGCGCGACTGGAGTCCACCCGCAACCCCGAACTGCAGGTTGGCACGGTCGGCGCTCTGCTCAACTTCCTGGAGTCGCTGCTCGGGGACGCGAAGTCCCGGGGTGAGCTGGCTGCCGACGCGTCTGTGACGCCGATCGCCGACATGCTCCATGCCATGCTGTGGGGAGTGGGCTTGCACGCCGGGTTCATCGACAGTCAGGTCGATCTGGGATTGATAACCAAGCAACTCACCCGGTTGCCTTCGCACGGATTGCTGGATTCGACATCAGCGGGTGCCCCGGGCGGCCCGAACACGGCGTTCGCCGTCTCGCCGACTGATTTCGGGCTACGTCCACGTGATGAAGGTGGCGTAGTGGACATGACCGCGGTGCCGTTGCAGAAAACTTCGTGACACGCCGCGGATCGAACCCGCGACACGCCCGGAGGTGTCGGTTGGCAGTCCTAGACTGACGGGCCTATGGGTAACAGCGACTCCTTCGTGCATCTGCACAATCACACCGAGTACTCGATGCTGGACGGTGCTGCGAAGGTCACGCCGATGCTCGCCGAGGCTCAACGCCTGGAAATGCCCGCGATCGGGATGACCGACCACGGCAACATGTTCGGTGCCAGCGAGTTCTACAACGCGGCAACCGATGTGGGCATCAAACCGATCATCGGCGTCGAGGCCTACATCGCGCCGGCGTCGCGGTTCGACACCAAGCGCATCCTGTGGGGAGACCCCGGCCAGAAGTCCGATGACGTGTCCGGCAGCGGGTCCTACACCCACCTGACCATGGTCGCCGAGAACGCGACCGGCCTGCGCAACCTGTTCAAGCTGTCGTCACTGGCCTCGTTCGAGGGCCAACTGGGCAAGTGGTCGCGGATGGACGCCGAGATCATCGCCGAACACCACGAGGGCATCATCGCCACCACGGGGTGCCCGTCGGGCGAGGTGCAGACCCGGCTGCGGCTCGGCCAGGACCGCGAGGCGCTGGAGTCGGCGGCGAAGTGGCGCGAGATCTTCGGGCCGCAGAACTACTTCCTGGAGTTGATGGACCACGGATTGTCCATCGAACGTCGGGTGCGCGAGGGCCTGCTGGACGTCGGCCGCAAGCTCGGCATACCGCCGCTGGCCACCAACGACTGCCACTACGTCACCCGAGAGGCCTCCCACAACCACGAGGCGCTGCTCTGCGTGCAGACGGGTAAGACGCTCTCGGATCCGAACCGGTTCAAGTTCGACGGCGACGGCTACTACCTGAAGTCGGCCGCCGAGATGCGTGCGCTGTGGGACGACGACATCGCCGGTGCGTGCGACTCGACGCTGCTGATCGCCGAGCGGGTGCAGTCCTACGCCGACGTGTGGGCACCCAAGGACCGGATGCCGGTCTTCCCGGTGCCCGACGGCCACGATCAGGCGTCGTGGTTGCGCCACGAGGTCGCGGCCGGGCTGGCGCGCCGCTTCCCGTCCGGCGTGCCGCAGGAGTACGTGGACCGCGCCGACTACGAGAGCACGGTGATCTGCGACAAGGGCTACCCGTCCTACTTCCTGATCGTCGCCGACCTGATCGACTACGCCCGTTCGGTCGACATCCGGGTGGGTCCTGGGCGCGGCTCCGCGGCGGGCTCGCTGGTGGCGTATGCCATGGGCATCACGAACATCGACCCCATCCCCTACGGGCTTCTGTTCGAGCGGTTCCTCAACCCCGAACGCGTGTCGATGCCCGATATCGACATCGACTTCGACGACCGCCGTCGCGGCGAGATGCTGCGCTATGCGGCGAACAAGTGGGGCAGCGATCGGGTCGCGCAGGTCATCACCTTCGGCACCATCAAGACGAAGGCAGCACTGAAGGATTCGGCCCGGGTGCACTACGGGCAGCCCGGCTTCGCGATCGCCGACCGAATCACCAAGGCGCTTCCGCCGCCAATCATGGCCAAGGACATCCCGCTGTCGGGTATCACCGACCCCAACCACGAGCGGTACAAGGAGGCCGTCGAGGTCCGCAACCTGCTCGACACCGACCCCGATGTGCGCACCATCTACGAAACCGCGCGGGGCCTGGAGGGGCTGGTCCGCAACGCCGGCGTGCACGCCTGCGCGGTGATCATGAGCTCCGAACCGCTCATCGAGTCGATTCCGCTGTGGAAGCGGCCGCAGGACGGCGCCGTCATCACCGGCTGGGACTATCCATCGTGCGAGGCGATCGGCCTGCTCAAGATGGACTTCCTGGGCCTGCGGAACCTGACGATCATCGGCGACGCCATCGAGAACATCAAGGCGAACCGCGGCATCGACCTCGACCTCGACGCGGTACCGCTCGATGACCCGGCGACCTACGAATTGCTCGGCCGCGGTGACACCTTGGGCGTGTTCCAGCTGGACGGCGGCCCGATGCGCGACCTGCTGCGCCGCATGCAGCCGACCGGATTCGAAGACGTCATCGCCGTCATCGCGCTGTATCGGCCCGGCCCGATGGGCATGAACGCCCACAACGACTACGCCGATCGCAAGAACAACCGGCAGGCGATCAAACCCATCCACCCCGAGCTGGCCGAGCCGCTCGCAGAGATCCTCTCCGAGACCTACGGCCTGATCGTCTACCAAGAGCAGATCATGCGCATTGCGCAGAAGGTCGCCGGCTACTCGCTGGCCCGAGCAGACATTCTGCGAAAAGCCATGGGCAAGAAGAAGCGCGAAGTGCTCGAGAAGGAGTTCGAGGGCTTCTCGGACGGGATGAAGGCCAACGGCTTCTCCGCGGCGCCCATCAAGGCGTTGTGGGACACCGTTCTTCCGTTCGCGGACTACGCGTTCAACAAGTCGCACGCCGCGGGCTACGGTTTGGTGTCGTACTGGACGGCCTATCTGAAGGCCAACTACCCGGGCGAGTACATGGCGGGCCTGCTCACCTCCGTCGGCGACGACAAGGACAAGGCGGCGGTGTACCTGGCGGACTGCCGCAGACTGGGCATCACCGTGCTGCCGCCCGACGTCAACGAATCGGTGCTGAACTTCGCAACGGTGGGCGTCGACATCCGATTCGGATTGGGGGCCGTGCGCAACGTCGGCACCAATGTCGTTGCCTCGCTGATCAGTACGCGCACCGACAAGGGCAAGTACACCGACTTCTCCGACTATCTGAACAAGGTCCACATCACCGCGTGCAACAAGAAGGTGACGGAGTCGCTGATCAAGGCGGGCGCATTCGACTCGCTCGGGCACCCGCGCAAGGGGCTATTCCTGATTCACACCGACGCCGTCGACTCGGTACTCGGCACCAAGAAGGCCGAGGCGATGGGTCAGTTCGACCTGTTCGGGGGCGCCGACACCGCTGCGGACGCGGTCTTCACCATCAAGGTCCCCGACGACGAGTGGGAGGACAAGCACAAGCTTGCCCTCGAGCGGGAGATGCTGGGCCTGTACGTCTCGGGCCATCCGCTCAACGGGGTCGCGCACCTGCTGGCGGCTCAGGTGGACACCCAGATTCCCGGCATCCTCAACGGCGATGTCGCCAACGACACGCAGGTGCGGGTCGGCGGCATCCTCGCCTCGGTGAACCGGCGGGTGAACAAGAACGGGATGCCCTGGGCCTCAGCGCAATTGGAAGATCTCACCGGTGGCATCGAGGTGATGTTCTTCCCGCACACCTACTCGACGTTCGGTGCGGACATCGCCGACGACACCGTGGTTCTGGTGGCAGGCAAGGTGAACATCCGCGACGACAGGGTCTCCCTGATCGCCAACGAGCTCGTCGTCCCAGACTTCTCGAATGCCCAGGTCGACCGGCCGCTCGCGGTCAGCCTGCCGACGCGGCAGTGCACGATTGAGAAGGTCAGTGCGCTCAAGCAGGTGCTCGCGAGGCATCCGGGCATCTCGCAGGTGCATCTGCGGCTGATCAGCGGCGACCGGATCACCACCCTGGAACTTGATCAGTCGCTACGCGTCACGACGTCGTCGGCACTGATGGGCGACTTGAAGGCGCTGCTCGGCCCCGGTTGCCTGGGTTAGAACGAGTACCGCAGGATCCGTCCCTTGCGGGCGCCCGT
>JAVRPF010000238.1:0-3008 GCA_032162385.1 Mycobacterium sp. | reverse complement strand
GTGGCGGCAGCTCATCGACGCCGGCACCCTGCAGCGCGACGAGAACGAGCTGGCGGGCACCGCGCGGCCGGCCGTGGCCCGGATCGGCGCCGGAACCGCCGCGCGGCTGGGGATCGCCGACGGCGACCGGCTCACGGTCAGCGGTGCCATCGGGTCGATCACGCTGCCCACGCTGATCACGGCCATGCCCGACGAGGTGGTCTGGCTGCCGATGAGGTCACCGGGCAGCGAGGTCCGTGCCGGTCTCGGCACCGGCCCGGGTGGCGTCGTGCGGCTGTCCGCCGCGTCGAGTGCCGGCTCGACCCGCGCAGGAGGAGCCCGATGACCGCGCTGGCGATCGCGAACGACCAGCCCACGCTGGCCTCGTTCGGGCACGACGTGTGGTGGATCGTCCTGATCAAGGTCCTCGGGATCTTCGTCCTGCTGGTCGTGATGACACTGTTCGCCATCGTCTTCGAGCGCAAGGTCGTCGCGCGGATGCAGCAGCGGATCGGTCCCAACCGGGTCGGGCCCCGCGGCTATCTGCAGAGCCTCGCCGACGGCCTGAAGCTGGCGTTCAAGGAAGACATCATGCCGGCGCTGGCCGACAAGCCGGTCTACTTCCTGGCCCCGATCATCGCCACCATCCCGGCCTTCCTGGCCTTCTCGGTGATCCCGGTCGGGCCGGTGGTCAGCATGTTCGGGCACCGCACCCCGCTGCAGCTGACCGACGCCCCCATCGGGGTGCTGGTCGTGCTCGCGTGCTCCGCGATGGGTGTGTACGGGATCGTGCTGGCCGGCTGGGCCTCGGGTTCGACCTATCCGCTGCTCGGTGGCCTCCGCAGCGCGGCCCAGATGGTCAGCTACGAGATCGCCATGGGCCTGTCGATCGTTGCGGTGTTCCTCTATGCCGGCTCGATGTCGACCTCGGAGATCGTGGCCGCACAGGCCCACGGGAACGCGCTGAACTTCTTCGGTGCGAACTTCACCGGCCCGAGCTGGTTCGCCGTCCTGCTGCCGGTCTCGTTCGTCATCTACGTCATCGCGGTCGTCGGCGAGACGAATCGCGCGCCCTTCGACCTCCCGGAGGCCGAGAGCGAGCTCGTCGGTGGCTTCCACACCGAGTACTCGTCGCTGAAGTTCGCCCTGTTCTTCCTGGCCGAGTACATCAACATGGTCACCGTCTCGGCGCTGGCCGCAACGCTGTTCCTCGGCGGCTGGCGGGCCCCGTGGCCGATCTCGATCTGGTCCGGCGCCAACCACGGCTGGTGGCCGATCCTGTGGTTCCTCCTCAAGGTCGTCGTCGCGTTGTTCATGTTCATCTGGCTGCGCGGCACGCTGCCGCGGCTGCGCTACGACCAGTTCATGCGCTTCGGCTGGAAGGTGCTGGTGCCCACGGCACTGGTGTGGATCCTGGCCGTCGCCACCATGCGTACCGTGGCCCGCCAGGGCCACCTGTCCACCGGTCAGGTGGCGTTGTTCGTCGGTGTGCCCATCGCGGTGATCGTGCTCGCCGGTCTGCTGATCGCCGGGCGGATCGGCAACCGCGACACGCGCCTCATGGCGGTCGAGGCGTCAGCCGGCGCCGTGCACGCGACCGATCCCGAACCGGATGTCCTGCCGCCGGTCGGGCCGCGTCGTCGTCCCACGGGTGCGCCCCGCCGCTCCGAGGGCGGCTTCCCCATCCCGCCGATGGACCTCGCGGTGCCGCCGTCCCCGCGCCTTCGTCGCCAACCCGTCGTGACCAGCGGTGCCCCGGTCGTGGGCACCGGACGACGCGGCACCGCCACTGTCGAGGAGAACGACGTTGACTGAGGGACCAGGCTCGGAGATCGAACGGTCGACCGGGGCACGCAACCGCCCCGCCGTCCGGGACAGCGTGATGCCGGCCCCCACCCAGGGCTTCGGGGTGACCTTCGCGCAGATCTTCCGCAAGGTGACCACCGAGCAGTACCCGTTCGAGCCGAAGGTGACCAAGCCGCGGTACCACGGCCGGCACGTGCTCAACCGGCATCCCGACGGCCTGGAGAAGTGCGTCGGCTGCGAACTCTGCGCTTGGGCCTGCCCGGCCGACGCCATCTACGTCGAGGGTGGGGACAACACCGAGGACGCCCGCTTCTCCCCGGGCGAGCGGTACGGCGCGGTCTACCAGATCAACTACCTGCGCTGCATCTTCTGCGGGCTCAGCATCGAGGCCTGTCCGACCCGGTCGCTGACGATGAGCAACGATTTCGAGCTCGCCGACGACAACCGGCAGGACCTGATCTACACCAAGGAGCAGTTGATGGCGCCGCTGCTGCCCGGTATGGAGGCCCCGCCGCACCCGATGCGCCTGGGCGACGAGAAGGCCTACTACACACCCCGTCCGCAGAAGGGTGCCCCGCAACGCGAGGCCAACGTGGCCGGCAAGCCGATCACGGGATATGCAATCGAGGTAGGCGGCCACCATGCATGACGTGCTCCTCGCCTCCGCCGCGAATGTGTCCACGGGTGAAGCGATAACCTTCTGGATCCTCGGTCCGGTGTCGCTGGCCGGTGCGATCGGCATGGTCGCGGCCCGCAACGCGGTGCACTCGGCCCTGTCCCTGGTCGCCACCATGATGAGTCTCGGCCTGTTCTACGTCGTCGAGCAGGGCCCGTTCCTCGGGTTGGTGCAGATCATCGTCTACACCGGCGCGATCATGATTCTGTTCCTGTTCGTGCTGATGTTGATCGGGCGGGATTCCTCTGATTCTCTCGTCGAAACGTTGCGCGGCCAACGGGTGGCGGCGCTGCTGGCAGGCCTCGCGTTCGCTCTGCTGGTCGCGTTGACCCTGGGCCGGGCGTTCACCGGCAGGCCGCCGAAGAACCTCGAAGGGCCCAACGCCAACAACGGCAATGTCGACAGCATCGCTCACAAGTTGTTCAGCGATTACTTGTTCGCGTTCGAGCTGACCTCGGCGCTGCTGATCATCGCTGCTGTCGGCGCGATGGTGCTCGCGCACATCGAACGGGACGGGCCGAAGCCCACCCAGAAGGCGCTGGCCCGG
>JAVRPF010000237.1:0-5822 GCA_032162385.1 Mycobacterium sp. | reverse complement strand
GGCCTTCGCAATCGAACGGCTCACTGAACCGGAGTGAACTCGAGGTGCAATTCCTTGAGGCGCCTGAACAGAAAGGTGCGGTCCCATTCGAGCCGACGAGCGCCTGACGGTCCGTGATCGGCCTCTGAAAGCCGAATGTCGGCCATCCGGTTGAGGATTCGTTCCAAGCTCACCCGCACTTCGGCGCGTGCAATCGGGGCGCCCGGACAAGTGTGAGCACCACGGCCGAACGCGATGTGTTGCAGAATGTTTGGGCGGCCGAGGCGGAATTCGTTGGGCTCATCGAACCGTCGTGGATCTCGGTTTGCGGCACCGTTCATCACGAGTACGCTTGTACCTGCTCGCACATCGATGTCGCCGATCTTGGTGGTGCGCTGCGCCATGCGGAAGTTCGACTTGATCGGGCTTTCGAAGCGCAGCATCTCCTCGATGAAGGCGGAAATCTTTGAGTGGTCCTCGCGCAGCTGCTCTTGCAAGTCCGGTCGCTCCGCCAGCATTAGCATCGCGAGACTCAGCAGGTCGATCGTCGTGCCGTGGCCGGCGGCGAACATGAACGTGGCAACGCGGGCAACGTCAATCGCGCCGGGTGTCGTGCCGTCGGGAAACTTTGCCAGCGCAAGCTCGGTGAGGACGTCGTCGCGCGGCTCGCGCCGCCGATCCTCGATGTACTCGACGAACCACTCCTCTTTCACGCCAACGAAGCCGCTGCGTTCGCCTTCGAGCCTGCTGGCTGTCGCAGCGCGGCGGAATCGCTCACGGTCGGCCTCGGGTACACCCAGCAGGTCGGTTATCGCGTCCAGCGTGAACGGAAAGTTGTAGTCAATGACGATCTCGCACTTGCCCTCCGCGATGAAGCGGTGGAGTTGCTCGTCGGCAAGACGCCACAGGAAGTCCTCGCTGTTCTTGAGCTGCTTCGGCGTAAACAACCGGCTCAACAGCGAGCGGTGCGCGGTGTGCTTCGGAGGATCAAACGATATGAAGTAGTCGCCGAAGGTGACCCTGTGGCGGTGCTGCTCGATCAGATCCGAGATGTCATCGCTGTCGGTTTCGATCGGAATCCCCGACCATGGACCACTGACTATATTGCATACCGATAAGGTCTGGTCGGTGTCGCGTTGCACGGCGACGGCCTCGTCGTATCCAGACACCATCACCACGCCGTGCGCCGGGTCACGCTGTACGGGACAACGACGGATCGCGTCGTAGTAATCGTAGGGATCATCGACGAGCGACTTGTCGGTAAAGAAGTCGAGGTTCTCGAGTCCGCTCACTCCGCCTCCATCGCGTTGCAATACAAATGTTAAGCGCTCGGCTGACGTACGCAAAGGCCGTCCGAAATTGCGTGGGACGGATGGACGACCCGACTCCGCGACACGATCGACCAGCACCCGGCCTCGCAGTGGTCGCCGATGGCTCAGTGGTTCTGTTCAGCGGCAACGGCGCCACCGGACCGCCTTGGGTTTACATCGTTCAGCCGGCTACAGCGCCGCTGGCCCCAATGCCGACGGCCTGGCGCAGAGCTGCTGCGGGGATTGTGTGCAAGCGGCTGGACACCGCACTGGGTAAGGACGCCGCTGCCGAAGCGCAGCCGATTCGGGCCCACTCGCGTTTGCTCTGGCTATAGCTTGCTCGCGTTTCGAGGTTTCGCCAGTGGGACATGATTCACTTCGGCGTACAGGTCATTGGTGCGCTCCTGCTCGGCCGCAAGCTTTTCGAGGGCCGCGACTGCGCGCTTGAGCAGTTCGAAGGCGTCCTCGACGGTATCTTTCATTTCACCGAAACTCGGTATCAACCCCATCTGGATTTCCCTCCTCCATTGCGAGCCGGAACTTCAAGCAAACTTCTGAGCGACGTTTGCTGGTCCCGATCATCGTACGCCAGCAAACCAGTGCCTGAAGCCAGCTTGTGACCCACGCCGCGCATCTAATACGCGGGGTCCCCTCCTGATGCGCACCCTCACCACCAGCGACCTAACCGAACTGGTCACCATCGAACCCGCGCCGCCGACCGCAGGATACTGACACACCCGCAACAATTCCGTTCCCGGAGAAAGTGGGACCGCGTCGTTGGTGAGATGTAGCTTTCCGCAGTTCAGCGAGGATTTCTGCACCGGTTGCGATTCCGGGCAACTCACCGAAGGGCCGC
Source organism: Mycobacterium sp. (assembly GCA_032162385.1). Lineage (GTDB taxonomy): Bacteria > Actinomycetota > Actinomycetes > Mycobacteriales > Mycobacteriaceae > Mycobacterium. Next base: position 3,677 of record JAVRPF010000237.1, on the reverse strand, counting down.
TGACATGCGCTTCCTTTTTCGTCAGATCAGATGATATGCCCAAGATCGGCGAATTGACGTTCACTGGCGGTGTCCTTTACTCACGTTGCCAAATCGCGCTGGACGTACCCATACACTCCGAGCGCGGTCAGGATCGCGCCGATGAACAGGAAAATGGTGGTAGCCGCCCAATTAGGCGGTGTGTCGGGTACGGCGGCGAGGTGCGTCCACGGCGACAGGTTGACAACCCAGCCAGGGGCGTGGCTGGTCTGCATGATCACGTTCACCAGGAATCCGCCCACAACCGGCAGTGCACCGATCGCGCTGGCAGCGGATGGGAGCCACCCGACGCCCACCGCGGCGGTCCCGGCCGCGAGCAACGCCACGGGAAGGGAATTCAACGCACCCGCAAGTGAATCGGTTAACTGCAGTGGGGCGCCGGTGATTTTGGCGCCGCTCCAAACGGCGACTGCGGCCGAGCAATGCAGGGCAACGACCCCACCAACCGTGATCATGATCTCAGTGGACACCAGACGTACGCGCGAAATTGGCTCGGCGAACAGCAAGGTCCATCGACCGGCCTTCTCGTCGGCGACCATCGCGGCGAGACGCATTGCGGCGTACAGCCCGGTGGGAACTGCGAGCAGGCTGAACAGAGCCGCAACGACGACATTCACCGACAGGGCAATCCCCGCGGCCGCGGCGAGTTCAGCGAACCGCGGGTTCGTCTGGAACAACTCGAGAATCGAGGCGAGCAGCGCGCCGACCACAAGGAAGGATGCGGCGATGCCTGTCGCCCACCCGAGCGTGGTCCGCCCGGCGCGGCGAAGGGCGAACCCGCCGATCGACTGCAACAATCGAGTTCGTGGAGGACGGCTATCCGGCACCGCCACAATCCCGTCGCCCAAATCGCGGTGGCGTGCCGCGACGAGGGCCGCACCGGCCAGCACGATCGGAAGCGCGCCCAACACGATCAGCGGGACGATGCGGTTGTCGGCGTATGGCGCCGCGCGGGCTGTCAGCCCGAACGGCGTCGCCCAAGCCAACCATGCCAGTTGATGCGAGCCATCGGCGATCATGCGCAGCATCAGGCCAACGCCCAGAGCTGCGACCGTAAGTCCCGTGGCAGCGGATCGCCTCGGCATGACTTGTGCGGCGAGCAGAGCTGTCGTCGCGAAAGTCAAAGCAACACACGTGATCCCGGCTGCATGGATCACTGCCCCGGTCAGTTCAGTACGGGCCGCCAAAAGGCCCGCCGCGACGGCCACGCCGATCAGCGTCGCGGATCCAACGAGGGCGGCCAGGCAGCGGACAACCACATCGGCCATTCGCAGGCGTCCCGCGAGGAGCAGATCCCACCGCCCGCCATCCTCCTCACCGCGGGTAATACGTGTGGCGGCGAGCATGATCCATCCGCTCGCGAGCACCGAAACGGGTGTGCCGATGCGCCACACAGTGAAACCGCCGGGATCGTCGAGAGCGACCGGTGGGCCCGACAAGATCCTTACGGCGGGGTTCTCAGCAAGTGCGCGTATACCTGATTCATCCAGCAAGCCGCCGATCATCTGGTATTGGCTGGCGACCAACGCCGACATACCGCCGCAGACCAAGGCGACCACCACGGCACCACAGCGAAGCTGACGCACGGCCAGCCGGCTCACAGCCCGGCCCGGCGCGAGTTGCGGCCCGGTGGCCACCGGCGAACCGGGCAGCGTGGCGGCTGTCATCGTGCAGCCTCTCCGTAGTAGGCGAGAAAAATCTCCTCGAGTGTCGGTTCGTGCATCGCGAGCGCGGTAATGTCGGCTGTGGCGAGCGCTCGAAGCGCGGCCACCGGCGATCCAGTCAGGTTGAACCGCAACCGTTCACCGTCCAGCTGCTCGACGCTTGACACACCCGCAACATCCTCGAGGGAGGGTTGAACGCCGCGATAGGACACGTCGACTACGGTCCGGCGCAACCGGCGTAATTCAGCGATGCTGTCAATTTCGACGAGTCGCCCGGCACGGAGAATCGCTACCTGGTCGCATACGGCTTCTACCTCGGCCAGCTGATGAGAGCTGAGGAACACCGTCTGGCCCCGCTCGCGTGCTTCTGCGACACAGCCGCGAAATTCTCTCTTCATCAACGGATCCAGGCCGCTTCCCGGCTCGTCGAGAACTAGAAGCGGAGCCCGTGTCGCGAATGCAGCGACAAGGGCCACCTTCTGCCGGTTGCCGGTCGAATAGGTCCTGGCCGGCTTGTCGAGCGCGAGATCGAAACGGTCGACCAACTCGTCGCGGTACGCCGCGTCGACACCGGGGCCCACGCGGCCAAGCAGCTCAAGGATTTCGGCGCCCGTCAGTCCCGGCCACAGCGCAACATCAGCGGGCACGTATGCGATGTGACGATGGGACCGACGGACGTCACCCGCAGCGCAACCGAATATCTTCGCACTGCCTGCGGTCGGGCGAATCAATCCGAGCAGCAGGCGGATCGTCGTCGACTTGCCGGCACCGTTGGGGCCTAGGAACCCGAACACCTCGCCGGGCGCGACGGTCATACTCAGATCCTCGACGGCCACAACACGGCCGAATCGTTTGGTCAGACCGTCGACACGGATGGCGGGGCTGAAAACAGTGCGCGCCGGGGAGTCCACGCCTGAAGGGTAAGTCACCCGCCATAGAGATCTCTGGCTAACGCGTGCGGGTGGAGTAGGTCGGAGGAGCTTAATGACCAGGCACTTCCGCTGACGCGCCGACAACTCGATATATGGCTTGCAGAGCAAGTGGCGATGACAACGGCGCTGCACGGCTGGAGATCCTTCAACGTCCGCTCGCCGTTGCTGAGCTATGTCAGCAATGGCGAACCGTTTGTTCGCTGGCGTAACTAGCGAGCACCGGAAATTTCATCGCCCTCGAGAGGCCCGTGCGGCTCGGTAGCGGACGCCACAGGCCAATAGAATCACTTCAGTCACATCAGGACACCGCGATCGGCCCCCGACCCTGCGGCGCCCACACGAGTTACTGAGCTGTGTCAGGAGTCGCATCAAACTTTGCCAAAACAGCGGACCGACGTTGTCGGGCAGCAGTAGGGTTTGGATTGACTGGTTCGACTAACGTCTGCGGGGAGCTGGGGGAGGGCCGGGCTCCTGATCGGTAGTCCCTTTCGGGTGGGGGAGGCGCATGGAACTCGATGACCGGGTCCTTCCGCTGACGCGGGGCCAGCTAGACATCTGGCTTGCGCAGGAAACGGGTAGCTTCGGTGCGAAGTGGCAGCTGGGCGAGCTTTTGCGAATCGAGGGCACGGTAGAGCCTGGTTTGCTCGAGCGGTCGATTGTTCAAGTGGTGCGCGAGGCCGAGCCACTTAGAGCCGCCTTTTTCGAGGTGGATGGCCAGGTTTTCCAAAAGCCGGTTGATTACCCGGACGTTGAGCTTGCTCGGTATGACCTCATCGGCTCGCAGGATCCTGCACAGGACGCCTATCGGCTGGCATCATCGATCCAACAGACGCTGATGCCGCTTGATGGCCCGCTGTTCAAATTTGCGTTGTTGCAGACACGGGTGGATGAATTTTATTTGTTCGCCTGCTGCCATCATATAGTGCTAGACGGAATCGGCATTACTCTTGTTTGTCATCGGATCGCAGATATCTATTCTGCAATGGCTTCGGGCGCATCGGTTCCGCCTGCTTTTTTTGGGTCATTGAATGATCTCATTGAT
>JAVRPF010000236.1:0-3381 GCA_032162385.1 Mycobacterium sp. | reverse complement strand
TGGCCATTGACACGTGGAAGGACCCATCTCAGTTGGGGGTGGAAATGTTTGGTTCAAGGGCGCCGACGGTGAGCGCCAGGCGGTCCGGGTCGACAGCCGCGATACGCACGGCACGTACTCGGTGATCGAATCCGTAGCCGGGCCCGGCTGCGCTGTCCCGACGCACCGTCACCGCAACGAGGAGGAGCACTTCCTTGTTGTTTCCGGTCACTACCGAATCGCCATTGGCGACCAGATTCTCGATGCACCGCCCGGAACTCGTGCGACTGTCCCACGCAACACGCCGCACAGTTGGCGGAATATCGCCGCGGAGGATAGCCGGCTGCTGACGATCCTCACGCCGGGAGGATTCGAGCAGATCGTCTATGCAGTCAAAGACACTCCGCCCGAAAAGATCCGAGACCTGGCTGCGGGGTTCGGCTGCGACATCCTCGGCCCACCGGTCGCCGATGAGAGAACCGCCTGATGCGCGCGGTGACAATGCAAGATGCGAAGCTCACCGTTGCGATGGTCCCGGATCCCACCCCGGGCCAGGGTGAAGTACTCGTGGACGTCCTCGCGTGCGGGATCTGCGGAACCGACCTGCACTGTGCCGCCCACGGCCCCGAGCTAAACGCCGCGACGAAGGGCGCTGCGGGAATCGAGTTGATGGATCTGTCTCGTCCGATCGTGTTCGGCCACGAGTTCGTCGGTCGCGTCGCCGCCTACGGCCCCGGTGCCGAGGCCCGCATCCCGATCGGGCGGCGAGTGGTGTCCATGCCCGTGTTGGCCCGCGAGCCGCCGGTCCTGCTCGGATTCGCGGGTCCGGAAGCCCCCGGCGCGTACGCCGAGCGGATGGTGTTGTCCGAGCCCCTGCTGATCGAGGTGCCGGAGCACGTGTCCACCGAGGTCGCCGCGCTGACGGAACCGCTCGCGGTCGCCTACCGCACCGTGGCCAGGGCAGAGGTCGCCTCCGACGACGTTCCGCTCGTAGTGGGTTGCGGGCCGATCGGACTTGCCGTGATCGCCGTCTTGAAACTGAAGGGCGTGGTCACGATCGTCGCCTCCGACTTCTCACCGGAGCGGTGCGCGCTCGCACAGCGGCTCGGCGCCGACGTTGTTGTCGACCCACGAGAGACCTCACCGTTCGAGGCCTTGATAACCGCCGCCGCGACTGACGACCCGGCCCGGATGGCCGCCCCAACCGCCGTGCTCGGTCAGCTTCCGCTTCGTCCGACGGTCGCCTTCGAATGCGTCGGTGTGCCCGGACTCATCCAACAGCTGATCGGCGGCGTCCCGGCGGGTTCCCGGATCGTCGTCGCCGGCATCAACATGGGCCCGGATACCTTCGAACCGGCACAGGGAATCCTCAAGGAGCTCGACATCCGGTTCTCGCTGTACTACACGCCGCAGGAATTTGCGCAGACCTTTGCCCACCTCGCCGCCGGCGAGCTCAACGCGGCTGCGCTGCTCATCGGCACCGTTGGACTCGACGGCGTCGCCGACGCCTTCGAACGGCTCGGCAACTCCCCGTCCGAGGCGAAGATTCTCATCGACCCGACGCGCTGAGCGACACCGATGAGCCGCGTAGCGACAACGAACGGAACGCAGGCGTCCACCGTGATCCGTTACGCGACAGGCACCGTGGTGGGCGTGGTGGGCGAGGTCAACTTCTCATTCTCGCCCTCGCGCAGGCCGATGCGGTCGTGCAGCCACACCAAGGGTTTCGGTGCCCACCAGTTCCATTTCCCCAGCACGTGCATGAAGGCAGGCATCAGCACCAGCCGCACCAGCGTGGCGTCGACCAGTACGGCCAGCGTCAGGCCGAGCCCGAGCATCCGCATGAACTGCACGTGGGCGCCGAACAGGGCCGCGAACGATATCGACATCACCAGGGCCGCGGCGGTGATCACCCGGCCGGTTCGAGCCAACCCCAGTGCGACGCTCTCGTCGTTGTCGGCACGGGTCCGCCCCGATGTCAGCCAGTACTCGCGGATCCGCGACAGCAGGAATACCTCATAGTCCATCGATAGGCCAAAAGCGGTGCAGAACAACAGCACCGGCGTGTTGGCGGGGAGGGTTCCGGTGGAAGTCGTTCCGAGCGCACCTAGGTGCCCGTCCTGGAAGATCCACACCAGCGCGCCGAACGCGGCGGTCAGCGACAGCACGTTGAGCACCAGTGCCTTGAGCGGCAGCACGACGCTGCCGGTCAGCAGGAACAACAGTCCGATCGTGATCACCGCGATCAGCCCCAGCACCACGGGCAGCCGTGACGTGATGGCGTCGACGCTGTCGCGGTTGGTCTGCGCGGTGCCGGTCAGGTCGGCCGGCCGGCCGGCCGGTCCGGGTACCGCATGCAGCCGGTTGAGTTGGGCCTGCGAGGTCTCGGAAAACAGTGGCGCCGTGCTATCGACTGTGAGGAAGGCGCTGCCCTGTGACACCCCGGTAGGTGCAGACGGTGGCCCGACCCGGGCGCCGGCGACGAAAGTGCCCGTCGGTGCCGACACCGCCGAAACATCCGGGACGCCGGACAACTCAGCGGCGTAGCGCTCCAGATCGACCGATGTCAGGCCGTCGGCGTCGGGGATCACCGCGGTGACCGCGGTGGCCGAGTTGTCGGGGAAGTCGTTGCGCAACTGGTCGCCGACTTGATGCGCCGACACCGACGTCGGCAGCACCCGGTCATCGGGGAATCCCCACTTCACCCCAAGGAAAGGCGCGCCGAGTACCAACAGCAGCGCGACAACGGCCAGACCGAGCGGCAGGGCACGGCGCATGACGAACGTCGTGGACCGGTACCAGAACTGCTCCTCAATCGGTCGGCGTACGGGGTCGGGCCGGTGCAGCAGGCGCCGCGCGAATCGTCGGGCATCCAGGGCGTTCAGCCGGTCACCCAGCAGCACGATGGCCGCCGGCGTGACGACCACCGCCGCCAGCGCGGCGAACGCGACGGTGGCGACACCGGCGTAGGCGAACGACTTCAAGACCTCCATCGGGAACAGGAACAGCGCCGCCATCGACAGCGCCACCGTCGTCGCCGAGACCAGCACCGTGCGCCCCGCCGTCGTCATCGTGCGGATCAGGGCGGCGTTCGGGTCGGCGCCGTCGGCCAGTTCGTCGCGATAGCGGCTGATGATCAGCAGCGTGTAGTCGATCGCCAGAGCGAGGCCCATCGCGGTGCTGAGGTTGGGCGCGAGGCTCGACACTTCGGTGCTGAAGGTGATGAAGCGCAGGGCCGCCATCGAGCCCAGGATCGCCATCAGACCGACCGCAACGGGCAGCGCGGCCGCCAGCAGGCCACCGAATACCCAGACCAGCACGAGGAAGCTCAGTGGAATGGCGATCGACTCCATCAGCAGAAGATCGCGCTGCGACTGGGAGTTGATCTGCGCGTTCACCATG
>JAVRPF010000235.1:0-3557 GCA_032162385.1 Mycobacterium sp. | reverse complement strand
CGGTTCCTCGACGTGGTCGACGGCTCCGGCTACCAGTGGATAGAGTTGGGTCCCTACGGTTACCTGCCCACAGACCCGAAGAAGCTCGCCGACGAACTGGCCACCCGCAACCTGAAGCTCTCGGCGGGCACGGTTTTCGAGCACTTGCATAGGTCTGATAAAAGCGGGGAGGGTTCCTGGTCCGCGGTCTGGAAGCAGATCGAGGACGTCGCAAAGCTGACGGCCGCGGTCGGCGGCAAGCACGTCGTGGTCATCCCGGAGATGTGGCGCGATCCAGCCACCGGAGCCGTGCTCGAGGACCGCACGCTCACCGCCGAGCAATGGCGCAAGAAGACCGAGGGCATGAACGACCTTGGCAAGGCGATGTTCGAGAAGTACGGCGTGCGTGCGCAATACCATCCGCACGCCGACAGCCACGTCGACACGCAAGAGAACGTGTACCGCTTCCTCGACGGAACCAACGGCGAGTTCGTCAACCTCTGCCTGGACACCGGCCACATCAGCTACTGCGGCGGCGACAACATCGAGATCATCGAGCGCGCCCCCGAGCGCATCGGCTACCTGCACCTCAAGCAGGTCGACCCCGAGGTGCGGGCGAAGGTCGAGGCCGAGGACCTGCCGTTCGGCGAGGCGGTCAAGCTCGGCGCCATGACCGAGCCGCCGCGCGGAATCCCCGACATGCCACCGCTTCTGGCCGCCGTCGAGAGGCTCGGCATCGACGTGTTCGCAATCGTCGAGCAGGACATGTACCCGTGTGAGGTCGACGCTCCCCTCCCCATCGCCCAGCGCACCAGGAGCTATCTCGGGTCCTGCGGCGTTCCGTCCGTTCGATTCAGCTAGTCGGCCGCTCTTATTTAGGAGATTGAAATACATGTCAGATCTACGCATCGCCGTTCTCGGCGTCGGCGTGATGGGCGCCGACCACGTAGCCCGCATCGAGTCCAGGATCTCCGGCGCCCGAGTCGCAGTAGTCAACGACTACGTCACCGAGAAGGCCGACCAGATCGCCGGAGGCATTCCCGGCTGCCGCGCCATCTCCGACCCGCTCGACGCGATCGCCGACCCAGGCGTCGACGCCGTCGTGCTCGCCACTCCCGGTCCCACCCACGAGAAGCAACTGTTGGCGTGCCTCGAGCACACCAAGCCAGTGATGTGCGAGAAGCCGCTGACCACTGACGTCGAGACCTCCCTGGAGGTCGTCAAGCGGGAGGCTGAACTCTCCACCAGGTTGATCCAGGTCGGCTTCATGCGCCGGTTCGACCACGAGTACGCCCAGCTGAAGGCGCTCCTCGACGGAGGCGAGCTGGGCCACCCGCTGGTGCTGCACTGCGTGCACCGAAATGCGGCCGTACCGCCCACATTCGACAGCGTGATGGTGGTACGGGACTCGCTGGTGCACGAGGTCGACGTCACCCGGTTTCTCTTCGACGAAGAGATCGCCTCGATCCAGGTCATCAAGCCCGCACCGAATCCGGCTGCGCCGCAAGGCCTCGCCGATCCGCAGATCGCGATCATGCGGACCACCTCCGGCAAGCACGTCGACGTGGAACTGTTCGTCACCAGCGGGGTGGCCTACGAGGTGCGCACCGAGGTGGTCGCCGAGCAGGGCAGTGCGATGATCGGCCTCGACGTCGGCCTGGTGCGCACGGGGGCCCCTGGCACGCGGGGCGGCCAGATCACCCCGGGCTTCCGTGAACGGTTCGGCCAGGCCTACGACACCGAGTTCCAGCGCTGGGTTGACGGCGTGCACCGCGGCCGCTCGACGGGGGACTTCACCGACGGACCGAGCGCCTGGGACGGCTACGCCGCGGCCGCGGTGTGCGAAGCCGGTGTCGAGTCATTGCACAGCGGACTCCCGGTCGAGGTGAAGATGGTCGACCGCAGATCGATTCCGAGGGCCTGACGTGAAGATCGCCTTGGATCCGACGCCGTTCCATCACGACCACGACCTGCTCGACTTTCCGCGCGTGGTCGCCGAACTTGGCTACGAGTATCTGCAGCTGACGCCCCACCGGGACTTCATCCCGTTCTTCAACCACCCCCGCGCGGACGACGACCTGGTCGCCCGGTTCCGCAAGTCGTGCGCCGACGCCGGCGTGGGGATTGCCTCGGTGCTGCCCGTGCTGCGGTGGTCCGGGCCGGACGAGGACGCGCGCGAAGCCGCGGTGCGAAACTGGAAGCGCGTCATCCAGATCACCGTCGACCTCGGGGTGAACGTGATCAACACCGAGTTCTCCGGCCGCCCCGAGCGGGCCGAGGAGTCCGAGCGCGCGTTCTTCCGCTCGATGGAGGAGCTAGTGCCGATCTTCGAGCGCGAGGGCATCGACGTCCGGATCGATCCGCACCCCGACGACTTCGTCGAGGACGGTCTGGAGGCGGTGCGGATCATTCGGGGCGTCAACTCGCCCAATATCGGCATGGTGTACGTGGCGTGCCACACGTTTCATATGGGCGGCACTATGGGTGCCAACATGACTGAGATCATGCGCGCCGCAGGCGATCGGCTGCGGCTGGTCCACGTCGCCGACACCATGGATCATCATCGCAGCCACGGGTTGCGGTACATCACCAACCCGCCGGGCAACCCGGTGCGGGTGCATCAGCACCTCAAGATCGGCGACGGCGACCTCGACTGGGACGAGTTCTTCGGCGGCCTGGCCGAGATCGGCTTCTACGACCGGCCGGACACCGTCATGGTGTCGTCGGTGTTCGCCGAGGACGAAAACGCCCAAGAGGTGTCGCGCCACCAATTGGCCACGATGACCGAATACGTCACCAAATACAAGAATTGAGAATGGATATGACAACCAAGACACTCGGGCACTGGATCAACAACAAGGCCTACCCCGGCACCAGCGGTGCCACCGCCCCCGTCACGAACCCGGCGACGGGTGAGGTCACCGGCGAACTGGTCCTCGGCAGCGTCGAGGACGCCCGCGCGGTGATCGACGCCGCCGCGGCGGCGTTCCCGGCGTGGCGCGACACCTCGCTGGCCAAGCGCACCGCGATCCTGTTCAGCTTCCGCGAACTGCTCAACACCCGCAAGGGCGAGCTCGCCGAGATCATCACCAGCGAGCACGGCAAGGTGGTCTCCGACGCGCTCGGCGAGGTGAGCCGCGGACAGGAAGTCGTCGAGTTCGCCTGCGGGATACCGCATCTACTCAAGGGCGGGTTCACCGAAAACGCCTCCACCAAGGTCGACGTGTACTCGATCCGCCAGCCGCTCGGGCCGGTCGGAATCATTAGCCCGTTCAACTTTCCGGCCATGGTGCCGATGTGGTTCTTCCCCATCGCCATCGCCGCGGGCAACACCGTCGTGCTCAAGCCGTCCGAGAAGGACCCGTCAGCGTCACTGTGGCTCGCCGAGCTGTGGGCCGAGGCCGGCCTGCCGCCCGGGGTCTTCAACGTGCTGCAGGGCGACAAGACCGTCGTCGACGAACTGCTGACCAACACGGCAATCAAGTCGATCAGCTTCGTCGGGTCCACCCCGATCGCGCAGTACGTCTACGCCACCGGCACCGCCGCGGGCAAGCGCGTCCAAGCCCTCGGCGGAGCCA
>JAVRPF010000234.1:0-4304 GCA_032162385.1 Mycobacterium sp. | reverse complement strand
CGGACGCCATCACTCGGGGTAGTGCCCTGACAGCGGAGCAGGCAAATGACTTCATCATCGCGGTGATCTCGATGACTGCCCCGCTCTGGCAGGCCGCCCATCCTGCGGAGACGCTCGCTCGCCTGTACGCCGAGGAACCGTCGCTGGCACATATCGGGATCGACTTCTCTCCCACCCTCACCCGATTACTCACCGCACTGTGCGACGGCATGACCAGAGGCCACCGTTGATGGACGGTTGTGGACACCCTGGTAACACCGTCGCCGCGGTTCCCTCTGCGCCGTGACAAATGCCCCTGCTACATCAACGACAGTCCGTCGTCGACTCTCGGGAACAATTGTTCGAATTCTCCGGCTGACAACGCATCTGTGGATGAAACCGGACTGTGGATAACCGCGTACGGCGGTCGATAAAGTGCAGCATGCGCGCGTTGATCGTGGTGGACGTACAAAACGACTTCTGCGAGGGTGGGTCGCTGGCCGTGGCCGGTGGGACCGCCGTCGCCGCAGCCATATCCGAGCTGCTCACAGATCCCATTCGGCGCACTGAGTACTCCCACGTGGTCGCGACGATGGATTACCACGTCGACCCCGGCGAGCACTTCTCCGACCACCCCGACTTCGTGGTGTCATGGCCCCGGCACTGCGTGGTGGGCACCTCGGGCGAGGAGTTCCCGCAGGCCTTCGACGCCACGGCGGTCGAGGCCGTCTTCGCCAAGGGTCAGTACTCGGCCGCGTACAGCGGGTTCGAGGGCCGCGACGACCAGGGCACGCTGCTCACCGACTGGCTGCGGCAGCGCGATGTGGACACCGTGGACGTGGCAGGCATCGCCACCGACTACTGCGTCGTGGCCACGGCGGCCGACGCCATCGGCGCCGGCTTCCAAACCCGCCTGCTGGTGGATCTGACCGCGGGCGTCGCCCCCGACACGACCGAGAAGGCCATCGCGGACATGCGCGCCGCCGGGGTGGAGATCGTCGGCGGCGCACACGCGTAGCGACTAACCCGCGCGTACCTCGGCCGCCGCGGCCACCAGGTGCCGAAGTGACTCGGTCACCTCGTCTGTGGTGCGGGTCTTCAACCCGCAGTCCGGATTCACCCAGAGTCGTTCGGCGGAAACGGATTTCAGCGCCTCACGCAGCGATCCCGCCATCTCCTCGACGCCGGGCACCCGCGGCGAGTGGATGTCGTAGACGCCGGAACCGACGCTGTTGGCGAACCCGGCCGCGTTGAGGTCGCCGAGCACCTCCATGTGCGAGCGCGCCGCCTCGATCGACGTCACGTCGGCGTCCAGGTCGGCGATCGCGCCGATCACCTCGCCGAACTCCGAATAGCACAGGTGCGTGTGGATCTGCGTGGAGTCCGCCACCCCCGACGTGGCCACCCGGAACGCGTCGACCGCCCAGCGCAGATAGGGGGCCTGGTCCTTCGACCGCAGCGGCAGGAGTTCCCGCAGCGCTGGTTCGTCCACCTGGATGATCGCGATGCCCGCGGCCTGCAGGTCGACCGTCTCGTCGCGGATCGCAAGCGCCACTTGGGCGGCCGTGTCCGCCAACGGTTGATCGTCCCGGACGAAGGACCACGCCAGAATGGTCACCGGCCCCGTCAACATGCCCTTGACGGGCTTGGAGGTCAACGATTGCGCGTAGCTGATCCACTCGACCGTCATCGGCGTGGGCCGACCGACGTCGCCGAACAGGATCGGCGGCCGCACGCACCGGCTGCCGTAGGACTGCACCCAGCCGTTCTGAGTCGCGAAGAACCCGTCGAGCTGCTCGGCGAAGTACTGCACCATGTCGTTGCGTTCCGGCTCACCATGCACCAGCACGTCGAGACCCAGACGCTCCTGGAGTTCGATCACGGAGGCGATCTCCGCGCGCATCCGGCGCACGTACTCTCCCCTGTCGATGTCCCCGGACCGCAGCGCGGCGCGTGCGACCCGGATCGCCGACGTCTGCGGGTACGACCCGATGGTGGTGGTGGGCAGCGCGGGGAGGTGCAGCCGCTCGTCCTGCGCAACCCGGCGCCGTTCGGCCGGACCGCGCGCGGTCCCGGACGCGGTGATCGACGCAATGCGCGCCCGGATCTGACCGTTGTTGAGCCGCGGATCGTCGCGACGGGATGCGATTGCGGCGTTGGACGCCGCGACCTCCGCCGCGACGGCATCGCGCCCCTCCCGCAGGCCGCGCGCCAGCGTCACCACCTCCGCGACCTTCTCCGCGCCGAACGCCAGCCAGCTACGCAGGGCGCCGTCGAGATCAACTTCGGCGTCCAGTGAGTAGGGCACGTGCAGGATCGAGCACGACGTCGAAACCGCCACGCTTCCAGCCGATCCCAGCAGAGTCGCCAACGCGCCAAGCGCCGCCTCGAGGTCGGTGCGCCAGACGTTGCGGCCGTCGACGACGCCGGCGACGACCGTCTTGCCCGCCAGCTCCGGCACGGCGGCCAATGGCGCGACGCTGCCCGCGACGAGATCGATGCCGATCGCCTCGACCGGCGTGCGCGCCAGCGCGGGCAACGCGTCCGTCAGCTCACCGAAGTAGGTCGCGACGAAGAGGGCAGGCCGCTTCTTCAGACCGCCGAGCAACCGGTACGTACGCTCCGCCAGCTCTGCGGCGTTGTCGACGATGTCGGTCACCAGAACCGGCTCGTCCAGCTGAACCCATTCGACGCCCTGGTCGGCCAGCAGTTCGAGCAGCTCGGCGTACACGGCGAGGAGGTCGTCGAGCCGGCCGATCGGAGCCGCTCCGTCCGTAGCCTTGCTCAGCGCCAGGAAGGTGATCGGCCCGACGATCACTGGCCGCGCCGGAACGCCCTGTGCCCGTGCCTCTTCCAGCTCACCGATCACCTTGGCCGGGTTGAGTGCGAATCGGGTTCCAGCGCCGATCTCGGGCACCAGGTAGTGGTAGTTGGTGTCGAACCACTTCGTCATCTCCAGCGGGGCGATCTCGTCGTTCCCCCTGGCGGCGGCGAAGTAACGGTCCAGATCGTCGGCGACGTGCGCGACCCGGGGCGGGAGTGCACCCACCAACACCGCAGTGTCCAGGACTTGGTCGTAGTACGAAAAGGTGTTCACCGGAACCGAATCCAGCCCGGCGTCGACCAGTTCGCGCCAGGTGTCGCGGCGGATCGTCGCGGCGACACCTTCGAGCTCGGCGCGATCGATCCGGCCCGACCAGTACTTCTCGACGGCCCGTTTGAGTTCGCGGTTCGGGCCGATGCGCGGCGATCCGGTAATGGTTGTGGTCAGTGATTTCATTTTTTTCGCGTCCTTGGCTGCAACGGGGTGGTCACCGCCAGCGGACATCGAACCGAGCGCAGTCACCACTAGGAGTAACCGCTTCGGCCGCCGCCCATTCCACGAGGCGATGAACCACCGGGCGCGGCGCGCCCTGGTGCGGCTGGCAGGTCTTCGGACTCGCAGACACGCACTCCGGGCTCGATGAGCTCGACGTGCACCTAATGGCCGTCGCTTCCCGGCCGCAGATCTCTCTGCGGCCAGTGCTGATGACGGCGGTCGTTCCTGCATACCGCTGCGGGACAGGCCCGGATTCTCACCGGGTTCCCTCTTGCGATGTCGGCGCCAGACGCCGACAAACCAGCTGCAAGGCGTCACCCTACTCCCGCGCCAACCCAGCGATTTGTGTGCGTTGCGCTGGTCCGATCGGCGCAGCGTGATGGTGCCCACACCGATTCCTCATGGGTTTGCGGAATGCGGTAAGTGGGCAGTTCAGGACCGGTGGACACGCAGTTGACCGCCAGTGGCAGCGGGTCGCCCGGCATGCTCAGGCACCCCGGCGCACCGTATCGTCGCCTTGGTCTGTACTTAGCCACCCGGAAGGCCACACCTTGACCCAAGCCCCGAGTTCGACTGTCACCGCACCGGAGGTCTGGCGCGGTAAGGCGTACCCGCTCGGCGCCACCTACGACGGCTCTGGCACCAACTTCGCAGTGTTCAGCGAGGTCGCCGAATACGTCGAGCTGTGTCTGTTCGACGCCGACGGCATCGAGACCCGGGTGACCCTGCCCGAGGTCGACGGGTTCGTCTGGCATGGCTTTGTGCCGAGCGTCGAGCCCGGCCAGCGGTACGGCTACCGCGTGTACGGCCCATACGACCCGGCCGCGGGCCAGCGCTGCAACGCCAACAAGCTGCTGCTGGATCCCTATGCCAAGGCACTCGAAGGCATCTTCGACTGGAACCAGTCGCTGTTCGGCTACACCTTCGGCGACGAGGACAGTCGCAACGACGACGACTCCGCGGCGAGCATGCCGAAGTGCGTGGTGATCAACCCGTTCTTCGACTG
>JAVRPF010000233.1:0-2654 GCA_032162385.1 Mycobacterium sp. | reverse complement strand
CGACGGCCAGCCCAGCAGGTTCCATGGCCAGGTCACGGGGCAGGCGCGAATCATCGCGCGATCGGTGGACAGGCCGCCGCGCCGGTCGAAGTCGTGCACGCCGGGCGGCGGAAGTGCCGTGGTCGGGGCCAGCACCACGTCGGCCAGGTTGAAGATCCAGCCGATGCGGCGGTGGGTGGGCGCCTCCCGGGCCCTGGCCTTGCGCAGCACCTGCTCCGACAACAGCCGGCCCATGAACATATTGCTCGTTGTGCGTTTTTCCAGCGCGACGGTGGGGCCGAGGCGATCCGCCCAGTCCAGCAGCCCTGAGGTGGACCGGGAAAGGAAGTTCCACGACATCCGCATCCCGTAGTCGGGGTCGGCGCGCCGGATCGTGTGGCCGAGGTCCTCGAGTTGGCCGGCGATCACCCCCATGGCCGCACGTATTTCGGGATGCAGCTTGGCCTTGAAGCCGTTGATCGGAAACTTCGTCGACATCGCCACCGTGAGTGGACCCGGCGCCTGCCCGAGGTACTCCGCCACCCGCACCGGTGGTGGTTTGTGCAGATCCCCGTCGACGTTGCCGGAGGCGGCGTCGAGCACCAGCGCAGCATCGGCGACGGTGCGGGCCAAAACGCCGTTGACGGTGATCCCGTTGAACGCCTCCGGCAGCGGCCACGTCGAGATGCGGCCGCGCTGCGGTTTGATGCCGACGAGGTGCGTCCAGGCCGCCGGGACGCGGACGCTGCCCGCGCCGTCGGAGCCGATCGCCGCGGTGACCAGCCCGGCGGCCACCGCTGCGGCGCTGCCGCCCGACGACCCGCCCGGCGTGTGTTCGCGGGACCACGGGTTGCGCGTGTGACCGAAGCCAGGCCCGCTGGTGAATGGCCATTGACCGAGTTCGCAGGTGTTCGTCTTGCCCACGATGACCGCACCCGCGGCACGCAACCGGCGCACCACTTCGGCGTCCGCGGTGGCGTCCGGCACCGTGCCTGACGTGCCGAACCTGGTCGGCGCCCCCCCGACGTCCACGTCGTCCTTCACCGCGATCGGGATGCCGAGCAACGGAAGGTATTGCCCTGCAGCCCGTTTGCGATCTGCTTCCCTGGCGTCGGCCAGGGCCTGGTCGGTCAGGACCACCCGGAACGCGTTGAGCGTGGACTGGCTGGCGGTGATTGCGCGCAGCGAACGTTGGACCAGTTCCTCAGAGGTGACGCTGCTGCTGGCGAGTTGATACAGCTGTTGGGTCAGCGTGGGGAACCGGCTGTCGGGACGGGACGTGGTGGGATCCGGCCGGGTGGGGTGGTGGGACGAAAACGCAGCCATGTTGGCACCGAGGATATCCGGCGCGGACGGGTAAGCCTCGAGGACTTTGTCGCCTCGTGATGGGAGACTGTGGCGATGCGGTTGTACCGGGATCGGGCGGTGGTGCTGCGCCAGCACAAGCTCGGCGAGGCCGACCGGATCGTGACCCTGCTCACCCGCGAGCACGGTCTGGTCCGTGCCGTGGCCAAGGGCGTGCGTCGCACCCGCAGCAAGTTCGGTGCCCGGCTGGAGCCGTTCGCGCACATCGACGTGCAGCTGCACCCCGGTCGGAACCTCGACATCGTGACCCAGGTGCAGGCCATCGACGCGTTCGCCAGCGACATCGTCAGTGACTACGGCCGCTACACCTGCGGATGCGCCGTGCTGGAGACCGCCGAGCGGCTGGCCGGCGAGGAGCACGCCCCGGTGCCCGCGTTGCACCGGCTGACCGTCGGTGCGCTGCGGGCGGTGGCCGACGGCAACCGGCCGCGGGAGTTGGTGCTGGACGCCTACCTGCTGCGGGCCATGGGTATCGCCGGATGGGCGCCCGCGCTCATCGAATGCGCCCGCTGCGCCACGCCCGGCCCGCACCGCGCGTTCCACGTCGCCGCGGGCGGCAGCGTATGCGTGCACTGCCGCCCGTCGGGTTCGGTCACGCCGCCGCAGGGCGTGATGGACCTGATGATTGCGCTGCACGACGGCGACTGGGCGGCGGCCGAGGCATCCCCGTCGTCGCACCGCAGCCAGGCCAGCGGACTGGTGGCCGCGCACCTGCAATGGCACCTCGAACGGCAGTTGCGGACGTTGCCGCTGGTCGAACGGGTCTATCGGGTCGATACGACGGTCGCTGATCGACGAGCGGCCCTATTCGGGCAGGATATTGCCCATGGCATTGAAGCGGGCTGGGCATCGGGCGAAGAAGGACACCTACCCACAGCTGCCCCCGGCGCCTGACGACTATCCGATGTTCCCGGACACGTCCAGCTGGCCGGTGATCTTCCCCGATCTGCCGCCCGTGCGCGGTGGTGGTCCGCGACGGCCACCGCAACACACCTCGAAGGAGTCCGCGCCGCTGATCCCCGCGGATCAGGTACCCAACCACGTCGCTGTCGTGATGGACGGCAACGGCCGCTGGGCCACCCAGCGGGGCCTGGGTCGCACCGATGGCCACAAGATGGGCGAGGCGGTGCTCATCGACATCACCTGCGGCGCCATCGAGCTCGGCATCAAGCACCTCACGGTGTACGCGTTCTCCACCGAGAACTGGAAACGCAGCACAGAGGAGGTCCGCTTCCTCAAGGGTTTCAACCGAGACGTCGTCAAGCGGAGGCGGGAGAAGCTGGCCCAGATCGGCGTCCGCATGCGCTGGG
>JAVRPF010000232.1:0-6079 GCA_032162385.1 Mycobacterium sp. | reverse complement strand
AGCCTGGGCCGCGACGACTGCCTCGAACAGCGCGAGGTAGCGGTGTTCGGCGGCGCCAGGATGGTGCCTGGCGATCGCGTAGTCGGCGAGGCGCAGCAACAGGTCTGGGTCGCTGCTGTTGGCGGCGTACTGGAAGCTGCCAACGCGCAGGTGGCTGGTCGCGACCCGGGCGAGCACGGCCCCCGGCAAGGTCGTCTCCCGGTGCACCGGGCGTCCCGTCGCCACCACGGCAAGGGACCGGGTAGTGGGGATGGCCAGTGCGTGCATCGCCTCGCTGATGACGTACTCGCGCAGCATCGGACCGACGGCGGCCAACCCATCGCCGCCACGCGCGAACGGCGTCCGCCCTGAGCCCTTGAGGTGAAGGTCGCGACCGTGGCCGTCGGCGTCGGCGAGCTCACCGAGCAGCAACGCGCGCCCGTCGCCAAGACGGGGGACGAATCCGCCGAACTGATGCCCGGCGTATGCCTGTGCGACGGGGGCGGCACCGTCGGGAACGAGGGCGCCGACCAACAGGCCGACCCCGTCAGAGCTCCGCAGCCAGGCCGCGTCGAGGCCGAGTTCTCCTGCCAGCGCCTCGTTGAGCACCAGCAGTCGCGGGTCGGGTGCAGCCTCGGCCTGCCAGCGGACGGCCATCTCCGGCAGCTCGCGGGAGAAGTGGTCCCCCAGGACGATGGTGGTAGCCGGTATGACGCTCACCCCGTCCAGCGTACGGAGAGCAGCGGCGCCTGGCAGCCGCGTCGTGCCAGGCACGCCACGACTTGGGCAAGCGATGACTGAATGTCCGCCTTCGGCAAAGTGTTTGACGTGCGGTAGCCCACAGTCGGTCGCATACTCGGGTTCATGGCCCAGCGCACGTTGATGCAGAGGGTATGCGCGCTGTGAGACGGTCGCTGACGCGGTTGCAGGTCCGCGACGGACGGTTGGTGGGCGGTCTCGACGACGGCACACCGGTGACCATCGAACTGTCGATACCGTTAGAAGGTGCCGTCCGGCTTCGGTGCCGGGCGGGCGCGGGTGCCGAGATCGTTCCGAATGACGGGCTGTCGGCACCGAAGCGGTCGGCTGAAGCACCGCCCGAGGTGACCGACACCGACGACGGCGTCCGCATCACAGGGTCCGGTGTGCAGATGTTCTGGAGACACGACGGCAGCGGGCTGCGATTCGGCGCGTACGAGCGACCCGAGGAGCCGTCTACGGCGACGGTGCCGGACATCTCCGGATACGGGGCAGCTGCGGCAGCCGCAACACCGCCTACCTCAACGTCCCTCTGCTGTGGTCCGACGCAGGCTGGGGTCTGTTGGTCAACACGGGCGCACCGGTGGCCGCCGATGTGGCCGCCACGCATTCGGAAGCCCTGTCCATCGAAATCCTCGGCGACGAACTGGATTTGATCTTGTTCAGCGGCGACGCGCCGACCATCCTGCGTCGATACGCGCAGCTGACAGGTTTGCCACGGCGGTTGCCGCGACTGGACCTTCGGCGTGTGGATGAGTCGTTCGTCGTAATTCACCGCCGCCGAGATGGTCTCGGTGGCGATGAACTGATCGCGGCGGACTGCCCCGTCGACGTCATGCACACCGTGAGTGCCTGCAGGACGTGGTGCTCGACGTCTCGGCGTGGTCGGCCGACGTCGATCGACGGCGGTACCCGCAAGGCTGGAACGACGAACTATGGGAAGGGAACGTCCGCGCCGGCGTGTGGGTCAACCCCTATCTGCGCCCGATGCCGCTGGCCTACCCGGGTGACCGCGGAGCCCGTGACGCGGACCTGCAGTACCTGCTCGGCCCGAAGCTGTTGGTGGCACCACTCCTCGCGCCGGGCGGGGTACGGCAGCTATGGATCCCGCCCGGAACGTGGCAACCGCTCCACGGCACCCGAGCGCTGAGCGGCCAGGGTGGACCTCCGTGTTGTACGCGCTCGACGAGTTTCCGGTGTGGGAGGCGGCGACGTCGTCGCGGCGAGGGCCGGGGCGGCGACACCGTTCGCGGTCATGTCGGCAACTTCTACACGGAGAGGGATCGACGCCGGATGCGAGCTGTTTTGGCTCGGATGTGACGGGTAGTCAGCAGCAGCCATGTACAACGTCAGGGAGGTGCATTATGGCAACTGGAGAAACCGGCTTCGACGACGTGACGTTCGATCTGATTTCGGTGCAGTATCACTCACTCAAGGCCGGTCACGATTACGGACAGTATGTGCGGGACGCCAAAAACGCCGGGCGCGATGACATCGCGTCGTTCTTCGAGGAGGTCATGTCCCAGGATTCCGACCGCGCGCGACAGTGTCACGAGTTCATGAAGGAACTCAGCGGGTCTGCGCAATCGGGACCTTCGGTGAATTAGTCAGCTTCACCGAACCGGCGAGCGCAAGTGGATCGCCGACAAGTGGGACGAAGGGCTCCACGTGAACCCGAGCGGTGTGGAGTACCTCGATGAGCTGCGCGGTGCTGGTTGGTGCGCAGCACCACGGTGCGGTCGTGCTCTTCGGCAAGTTCGTCGAGCAGTGCCATCTGTCGGTGACCGATGAACTGCAGCGCTTCGGCGTTGACTGGCACCGTTGCGTCCGCAGTGAGGGGGCAACAGCCGGTGCAGTGTCGTCGCGAACAGGTCGCTGGTGGCGGCGTCGATCTCTCCGATCGATGCGAAGTCGAACCTGGCTTCGGGTTCTGCTAGATGTGGAAGGAGGCTGCGGCCTCGCCGACGAACGGATGCAGCAGATCAGTTCGGCGGCAGAGTCCAACTGCGACCCTCGCCGTGCTCTGGCGTGCGTGCCACCGGGGTGACGTCGACGACCGCTCGGAAACCGCTGTAGCCGTCGGCGAGGGCTTGTTTCACCGTCGTCAGGTACCGGGTGAGCGCTTCCTCGGCATCAAGTACGTCGGTGCCGGGACGGAAGGCGTAGTTGTCGGCCGTCGACAGCACCTCGAGGTTCCCGGACTGGAGATGCTCCGTGATTGCGGGTGTTGCGGCAACAATCTCGGCCTGCAGTGCGTCGGGGCTACCGTCACCGACATAGGCGATGCGGTGGTTGTGGCTCACGCCGTCGACGATGGATTCGGCGGCGCGGGCAAGTGGTTCCGCCCGGCTGTGGTATCCCCATCCCAGGTGGCCGAAGGGAACCAGCCCGGCGGCTGACTCGACAACTGCATGCTGGCGAATCTTGGGCTCTCTTCAGCCGGAGGTAGGCGTGGACCGTTGTGCCGCCCGGTTCGGTGGGGAGCGCACCAGATCAGCGATGGCTTCACGACGAAGAGTCCGCGACCGCGGACAGTGTCGTGGTCGTAGTGTCGCCTCCCCGCGAGCGGATCGTCGAGATGTCCGGTGTCGCGAGCTTCGCACACCAGGTGGTCGTCGTGCTGCCAGAGCGCGAGCCGGCATGGACCACCGGTGTGCTGCCAGGATGCGGCCGGGATTGCGGGCCCCCTCGGCCATGTCGATGGTCGTGATGTCGTCGGTGCGGTCGCCAAGCGCCTGGCGGAGCAGCGCCAAATTGCGCCCTGGCACGGCGGCCAGCACCGGCTCGGCGGGAGACCTCACTGCTGAAGCCGGCGCGCGTAGACGGGCTACGCCGCGCCAAGACGAAAAACATGCGGGTGGGGGGTGCAACCGTTTGGTTGCTTCGATGGTCCGGCGGGAGCTGACCGAACACGAGATCAAGGAGCACGCCGAAGCCGAAGAAGTGATGAGCAAGCTCGAGCAGACGGACGCCGAAGATCCTGAGTTCGGTCAGCTCCCACCCGGCCCCACCCTCTGCACCGGATCATCCGCCGGCCAACACGATCCTGCACCTGGCTTTGGACTGATCGACCGCATGCGGGACGCAATCAGCGGCGCAACACCTGATCGAACCCGCATGTCGTGCAGCCGCGGCGCCGCTGTCGGAGTTTGACTGCTCGCCCGCCGGGTAGTCCGCCCGCCATGGCGCACGAGAAGCTGGCGGTGGTGACCGGCGCCTCCAGCGGGATCGGGTTGGAACTGGCCCGGCTCTTCGCCGCCGATGGCTACGACCTGGTGTTGGCCGCCGACGAAGAGCAGATCGTCGACGCGGCCAACGAGTTGGCGGCCAGTGGGGTGGACGTGCAACCCGTGCAGGCGGATCTGCGCAGCCCCGACGACGTCGAACGCCTCTACCGGACGGCGACCAGCGGCGGTCGCGCGGTGGACGCCGCCGCCCTCAACGCAGGCATCGGGCGGGCCGGTCGGTTCGTCGACGACGACCTGGACGCGGACCTGAGCATCGTCGACCTCAATGTGAGGTCGACAGTGCAGTTGGCCAAATTGGTGCTGCGCGACATGGCGGACCACGGCACCGGCAAGGTGCTCTTCACCTCGTCGGTGGTAGCGATGATGCCGGGGTCGTATCAGACGATGTACAACGCATCCAAGTCATTCATCCAGTCGTTCGCCGAAGGGCTGCACGATGAATTCCGGAGCACCGGCGTGACGGTGACCGCGTTGATGCCCGGGCCGACCGACACGGAGTTCTTTCGCCGCGCCGACATGCTCGATACCCCGCTGGGTCGAATGTCGTTCAAGGATGACCCCGCCAAAGTCGCCAAACAGGGCTACGACGCCTTGATGCGTGGTGAGCAGAAGGTCGTCGCCTCCTCGCTGAACAGCAAGCTGATGGGCGCGGCGGCCCGGATTCTGCCGGACTCGGTGAAGGCAGTGGCCAACCGGTTGATCGTCGCTCGCTTCGGGAACCGGTGATCACATCGACGTGAAAGGAATTCCGTGATGGTGCATCCCGAGGAGCTCGACAGTCAACTGACCGCAAAGCGCGACATCGCGGCCTCGCGTCAACGGGTGTGGGACGTGATCGCCGACGGCTGGACCTATTCGCAGTGGGTCGTCGGCAACAGCCGGATGCGTGCCGTCGACCCAAACTGGCCCGCACCGGGCAGCATCATCGAGCACTCGATCGGCGTTTGGCCGCTGGTGATCAACGACATCGCCCGGTCCCTGACGTGCAAGCCGCTCGAGGAGTTGGTGTTGGTGGCCAAGGGCTGGCCCTTCGGGGCGGCGCGAGTCTCGCTGCGCCTGTTCGACATCGACGGGGGATGCCGCGTCGAGATGTCCGAGGTTCCGGCCAACGCAGCGCTGCGGTGGCTGCCCAAGAGTCTCTCCCTGGCCTTTGCCTGGCCGCGCAACCGCGAATGCACGTCGCGATTGGCAACGTTGGCGGAGCGTCGGCGGCCCGGTGACGTCGAATAGCGTGACGGCGGCTCACGACGCCGCCGATGCCGTGGTGATCGGCGCCGGCCACAACGGGCTGGTGGCCGCGGCGCTGCTCGCCGACGCAGGCTGGGACGTCGTCGTGCTGGAGGCGCAGGCGGAACCCGGTGGTGCGGTGAAGAGCGCAGAGTTCGTGCCCGGTTTCGTCAGCGACCTGTACAGCGCGTTCTATCCGCTGTCGGTGGCTTCTCCGGCGTTGCGGGAGCTCGCACTCGAGGATCACGGTTTGCAGTGGACCCACGCCCCCGCCGTGGTGGGACACGCGCGCGACGCCGCCGACGACGACGCGCCGGTGATCTATCGCGACATCGACCGTACCGCAGCACAACTCGACCGTTACCAACGCGGAGATGGCGAACGCTGGCGTGACCTCTTCGACCAATGGCAGCGGATCAAGGAACCGCTACTGGCGACGCTGTTCGCGCCGTTCCCACCCGTGCGCGGTCCAATGGGCCTGTTGCGCAAGCTCGGCACCGCGGACGCGCTGCGCCTGGCTCATCTGCTGCTGCTGCCCGCGGGCGTGATGGCCCAACAGCTCTTCGACGGCGAGGCGGCCCGGTTGTTGTTGCTGGGCAACGCGATGCATGCGGACGTACCCGTCGACGCTCCGGGCAGCGGCGTGATGGGTTACCTGCTGATCATGATGGCTCAAGACGGAGGCTTCCCCGTTCCCGTCGGTGGGGCCGGACAACTGACGGCCGCACTGGTCCGGCGCGCTGAATCGGCTGGGGCCCGCGTTGAATGTGGGCGGGAGGTCACCTCGATCGGAGTGCGTGGCGGCAGGGCGGTCGCCGTACGCACCGCCGACGGGGCCACGGTGACGTGTCGGCGGGCCGTCATTG
>JAVRPF010000231.1:0-6371 GCA_032162385.1 Mycobacterium sp. | reverse complement strand
GTCATGTGACCGTCCTCGACGGTGCCGATCACCACTTCCTCCAGCGTCTCGGCGAACTCGATCACCTCCGGGGTGTTGTCGAGCTTGCCGCGGTGCTGCAGCCCACGGGTCCAGGCGAAGATCGAGGCAATCGGGTTGGTCGACGTCGCCTTGCCCGCCTGGTGCTGGCGGTAGTGCCGGGTCACGGTGCCGTGTGCGGCCTCGGCCTCGACCGTCTTGCCGTCCGGTGTCATCAGAACCGAGGTCATCAGACCCAGCGAGCCGTAACCCTGTGCGACGGTATCGGATTGGACGTCGCCGTCGTAGTTCTTGCAGGCCCAGACGTAGCCGCCGTCCCATTTCAGGCAGGACGCGACCATGTCGTCGATCAGGCGATGCTCGTAGGTCAGGCCCTTCGAGTCGAAGTCGGCCTTGAACTCCTCGTCGAAGATGCGCTGGAACTCATCCTTGAACATCCCGTCGTAGCCCTTCAGGATGGTGTTCTTGGTCGACAGGTAGACCGGGTAATTCTGTTGCAGCCCATACTTGAACGATGCGCTGGCGAAGTCCTTGATGGACTTCTTGAAGTTGTACATGCCCATGATGACGCCGCCGTCCTCCGGGATGTGAACGACGTCGTGCACCATCGGCTCGCTGCCGTCGTCCGGGGTGAACGTCACCGTGAACGTGCCTGGCCTATCGACCTTGCTATTGAAGGCGCGGTACTGGTCACCGAACGCGTGGCGGCCGATGATGATCGGCTTGGTCCAGCCGGGCACCAGGCGAGGCACGTTCTCGATCACGATGGGAGCACGGAAGATGGTGCCGCCCAAGATGTTACGGATGGTGCCGTTGGGCGAGAGCCACATCTTCTTGAGGCCGAACTCCTTCACGCGGGCCTCGTCGGGTGTGATGGTGGCGCACTTGACGCCGACGTGGTGCTTCTTGATGGCGTTCGCCGCGTCGACGGTGACCTGGTCATCCGTCTCGTCGCGGTACTCCATGCCGAGGTCGTAGTACTCCAGGTCCACGTCGAGGTGCGGGAGGATCAACGTCTCCTTGATCAGCTTCCAGATGATGCGAGTCATCTCGTCGCCGTCGAGCTCTACGACCGTACCTTCGACCTTCATCTTGGACATGCACGCCACGTTACAAGGGCAGCTGACCGTGCGAAGCGTCAGCTTTTGCTACTAAGCGGTAACCGCGGCGTCAGCTCCGCGCAGCGTCCAGTGCCTCGTTGAACGTCTTGCTCGGGCGCATCACTGCCGCGGTCTTCTCGGCATCCGGGTAGTAGTAGCCGCCGATGTCCACCGGGTTGCCCTGTGCCTCGTTGAGTTCGGCCACGATGGCGTCTTCATTCGCGGCCAACGTCTTGGCCAGCGGTGCGAAGTGTTCGGCGAGTTCCTTGTCCTCGCTCTGCGCGGCGAGTTCCTGTGCCCAGTACATCGCGAGATAGAACTGGCTGCCCCGGTTGTCGAGCTCACCGGTCTTGCGCGACGGGTTCTTGTTCTCGTCCAACAGCTTTCCAGTGGCGAGGTCGAGCGTCTTGGCCAGCAACGTGGCCCGCTTGTCGCCGGACTTGTTGCCGAGGTCCTCCAGGCTGGCCCCCAGCGCGAGGAACTCGCCGAGCGAGTCCCACCGCAGGTGGTTCTCCTCCACCAGCTGACTGACGTGCTTGGGCGCCGAGCCACCTGCCCCGGTCTCGTACAACCCGCCACCGGCCATCAACGGCACGATCGACAGCATCTTGGCGCTGGTGCCCAGCTCCAGGATCGGGAACAGGTCGGTGAGGTAGTCCCGCAGGATGTTGCCGGTCGCGGCGATGGTGTCCTGACCCCGCATCGCGCGCTCGATCGTGTGCCGCATGGCCCGTTCCTGCGACCTGATCGAGATGTCGAGGCCCTCGGTGTCGTGATCGGCGAGGTACGTGTTGACCTTCGTCCGCAACTCGTTCTCGTGCGGACGCCACACGTCCAGCCAGAACACCACCGGCATACCCGAGTTGCGCGCCCGGGTAACGGCCAGCTTCACCCAGTCACGGATCGGTGCGTCCTTGACGACCGGCATGCGCCAGATGTCGCCGGCTTCCACGTTCTGCGTCAGCAGGACTTCGTCGGTGGCATTGTCGACGATGTTGGCGACGCCGTCGGAGGGAATCTCGAAGGTCTTGTCGTGGCTGCCGTACTCCTCGGCCTTCTGCGCCATCAGGCCGACGTTGGGAACCGTGCCCATCGTCGTCGGATCGAACTGGCCGTGCGTCTTACAGAAGTTGATGATCTCCTGATAGATGCGGGAGAACGTGGACTCGGGATTGACGGCCTTGGTGTCCTTGGTCCGTCCGTCGGCGCCGTACATCTTGCCGCCGAGGCGGATCATCGCGGGCATCGAAGCGTCCACGATGACGTCACTTGGTGAATGGAAGTTAGAGATGCCCTTGGCCGAATCCACCATGGCCAGCTCGGGCCGGTGCTCATGGCAGGCGTGCAGGTCGCGGACGATCTCCTCTTGTTGCGAGGCGGGTAGCGACTCGATCTTGTCGTAGAGATCGGACAGCCCGTTGTTGACGTTGACGCCCAGCTCGTCGAACAGCTTCTGGTGCTTGGCGAACGCGTCCTTGTAGAACACCTTCACCGCGTGGCCGAAGACGATGGGGTGGCTTACCTTCATCATCGTCGCCTTGACGTGCAGCGAGAACATCACGCCGGTCTTGTACGCGTCCTCCATCTGTTCTTCGTAGAAGTCGCACAACGCCTTCTTGCTCATGAACATGCTGTCGATGATGTCGCCGTCGTCCAACTTCACCTCCGGCTTGAGCACGATGGTCCGGTCATCCCCCCCAGAAGACTTGGTGACCAGCTCCATCCGGACGGTCCGCGCACGGTCCAGCGTCAGCGACTTCTCGCCGTGGTAGAAGTCGCCGTGGCTCATGGTCGCCACGTGGGTGCGCGACGCTTGCGACCACGGGCTCATGCTGTGCGGGTGCTTCTTCGCGTACTCCTTGACGGCCTTGGGTGCACGGCGATCCGAGTTGCCTTCGCGCAGTACGGGGTTCACCGCGCTGCCGAGGCACTTGCCGTAGCGCTCCTTGAGCTGCTTCTCCTCGTCGTTCTTCGGCTCGCCCGGGTAGTCGGGAAGGTCGTAGCCCTTGGCCTTGAGTTCCTTGATGGCGGCCAGCAGCTGCGGGACCGAGGCGCTGATGTTCGGCAGCTTGATGATGTTGGTGTCCGGCAGCTGCGTCAGCTCACCCAGTGCGGCCAGGTTGTCCGGCACGCGCTGCTCTTCGGTCAGGTAATCACCGAACTCGGCCAAGATGCGCGCCGCCAAGGAGATGTCGCTGGTCTTCACGTCGATGCCTGCCGCGTCGGCAAAGGCGCGTATCACCGGCAGAAAGGCGTACGTCGCAAGCAACGGAGCCTCGTCGGTCAGGGTGTAGATGATGGTTGGCTGCTGGGCACTCACGGTCACTCTCCCGGCGTCACGGTCGGTCAGAATCGGATCAAGCTCCGCATCGAAATCTCATCGAAACGGCGGCCATCGGTATCGCGTCGGATACGACGCTACGCGTTCCGCCGCGAGAACCCGCTGGCACCCAGACAAGGTGTTGAGATACGCTTCGTTTCGGTCATGAGTGCCAGCGTCAAGCCCCGGCTCGCTGGCCGGCAACCCTCCAACCGCGGTGGGGTGCCCCGGGTGATTGACCAGGTTGAGTAGCCGTAACCCGGCTGCGCGGCAAGCGCGGGTCCGTTGGACGGGCCCCCCGAGAGACAGGGAAACCTGATGTGGAGGCTCGTTATGTGTGTGCGTCAATGATCTTGTTTGCGACCCCGAATCCTTGGCGTGCGCTCGCCAAACGCGACGCGCCGCACATTCCCTAGGAGTGAAATCCCATGACCAACCCGGAAGAAGACCCCACCGCCAACTGGGCGTTCGAGACCAAGCAGGTACATGCCGGCCAGACCCCCGACATCGCGACCAATGCGCGCGCGCTGCCGATCTACCAGACCACCTCGTACACCTTCAATAGCACCGACCACGCCGCCGCCCTCTTCGGCCTCACCGAGCCGGGCAACATCTACACGCGGATCATGAACCCCACCCAGGACGTCGTCGAGCAGCGCATCGCGGCCCTCGAGGGCGGTGTGGCCGCGCTCTTCCTGGCCTCTGGGCAGGCCGCCGAGACCTTCTCGATCCTCAACCTGTCCACCGTGGGCGACCACATCGTCTCCAGCCCACGTCTGTACGGCGGCACGTACAACCTGTTCCACTACTCGCTGCCAAAGCTCGGGATCGAGGTCAGCTTCGTCGAGAACCCCGACGACCTGGATTCGTGGCGGGCGGCGGTGCGGCCGAACACCAAGGCGTTCTTCGCCGAGACGATCTCCAACCCGCAGATCGACGTCCTCGACGTCCCTGGCGTCTCGACCGTGGCCCACGAGAACGGCGTGCCGCTGATCGTCGACAACACCATCGCGACGCCATACCTGATCCAGCCGATCGCGCTCGGTGCCGACATCGTCGTGCACTCGGCCACCAAGTACCTCGGCGGGCACGGCGCGGCGATCGCAGGCGTGATCGTCGACGGCGGCAACTTCGACTGGACCAACGGCAAGTTCCCCGGCTTCACCACCCCCGATCCGAGCTATCACGGTGTGGTGTTCGCCGAACTCGGCCCGCCCGCCTTCGCGCTCAAGGCACGGGTCCAGCTGCTGCGGGACTACGGCTCGGCCGCCGCGCCGTTCAATGCCTTCCTCATCGCCCAGGGGCTGGAGACGCTGAGCCTGCGCGTCGAGCGACACGTCGCCAACGCGCAACGGGTCGCCGAATTCCTCGCAGGACACTCGGACGTGGTGTCGGTCAACTACGCCGGCCTGCCCACCTCCCCGTGGTACGAGTTGGGACGCAAGTTGGCGCCAAAGGGCACCGGGGCCGTGCTGGCGTTCGAGCTGGCGGGCGGCATCAATGCGGGCAAGGCATTCGTCAATGCACTCACCCTGCACAGCCATGTCGCCAACATCGGCGACGTGCGTTCGCTGGTGATTCACCCGGCCTCGACGACGCACGCGCAGCTGTCCCCCACCGAGCAGCTCGCGACGGGCGTCACCCCTGGCCTGGTCCGGCTGGCGGTCGGCATCGAGGGTATCGACGACATCCTCGCCGACCTGGAGCGGGGCTTCGCCGCGGCCAAGCCGTTTTCCGGCGTGCCGCAGACGGCGGTGTCGGTATGACGACGTTGGAAAGCCCCCGCGAGGTGACCTCGCAGTTGCCCGCCGAGGGCGAGCTAACCGTGGTGAACATCGGACCGCTGACGCTGGAGAACGGCACCGTCCTCGACGACGTGTCCATCGCGGTGCAGCGGTGGGGTGAGCTGTCGCCGAACCGCGACAACGTCGTGGTGGTGCTGCACGCGCTGACCGGCGACTCGCACATCACTGGTCCCGCCGGACCGGAGCACCCGACCGCAGGCTGGTGGGACGGCGTGGCCGGGCCCGGGGCGCCGATCGACACCGACCGGTGGTGCGCGATCGCCACCAACGTCTTGGGCGGCTGTCGCGGCTCGACGGGGCCGAGTTCTCGCGCGCCGGACGGAAAGCCTTGGGGTTCAAGGTTTCCAGCCATCACCGTGCGCGATCAGGTCAACGCCGACACCGCAGCGCTTGCGGCGCTGGGCATCACCCAAGTCGCCGCGGTGGTCGGCGGCTCCATGGGCGGCGCACGCGCGTTGGAGTGGACCGTCGGCCGCCCGGACACCGTGCGGTCTGCCCTGGTGCTCGCGGTCGGTGCACGCGCCACCGCCGACCAGATCGGCACGCAGAGCTCTCAGGTGTCGGCGATCAAGTCCGATCCGGACTGGCAGAACGGCGACTACTACGGCACGGGGCGGGAACCCCACGTAGGGATGGAGATCGCCCGGCGGTTCGCGCACCTGACCTACCGGGGCGAGACCGAACTGGACGATCGGTTCGGCAACGACGCCCAGGACGACGAGAACCCGACGGACGGCGGCCGCTACGCGGTACAGAGCTATCTGGAGCATCAGGGCGGCAAGCTGGCGGCGCGGTTCGACCCAGGCACCTACGTCACGTTGACGGACGCCTTGAGCAGCCACGACGTCGGGCGCGGGCGCGGCGGCGTCGCCGCGGCGCTGGGCAGTTGTCGAGTGCCGGTGGTGGTCGGCGGCATCACGTCCGACCGGCTCTACCCGCTGCGACTGCAGAAGGAACTGGCCGAACTCCTGCCGGGTTGTACCGGGCTGAACGTGGTCGACTCGATCTACGGCCACGACGGGTTCCTGGTCGAGACCGACGCGGTCGGCGAGCTCATCCGACTGACCCTGGAGCTGGCGTCACGGTGACCTCCGACGAGTCCAGACAGCGGCGCTCGCTGTCGTTCGG
>JAVRPF010000230.1:0-9344 GCA_032162385.1 Mycobacterium sp. | reverse complement strand
ACGAGTGGCTGTTCGACGAGAACTGGGGTGTCGACGTCGCGGTGTCCACCCCGCGGATGCTGGCGTCGTTGGTCGAGGAGGCGGTCTCCGTCGGCGACCTGGTGCGACTGATGAGCTTCCGCAAGGGCCAGGCCAACCTCGTCGAAATCACCCTCCCCGACGACACCCCGTGGGGCGGCAGGGCCGTCAAGCGGCTCGAACTGCCCCGTGACGCGTCGCTGGTGACCATCCTGCGGGGCGCGCGGGTGATCGTGCCCGAGGGCGACGAACCGCTCGAGGGCGGCGACGAACTGCTGTTCGTGGCGATCTCCGAGGTCGAGGACCAGTTGCGCGAACAGGTGCTGCGCCCGCGCTCGAACGGTTAGTCCGACCGCGCGAGCGCCGGCGGCGGTGTCGCCCGGTCGTGGGTGGGGGCGGCCTCCTGGGGTGACACGCGCCGGTAGTCACACTGCGCGTTGCTGATCCCGACGGCGGAGATCAGCCCGGCGACGGCGAACAACACCGCGACCACCACCGCGCCCTGCCGGAAGCCCGCGAAATCACCCGGCGCGAATCCCGAAACGCCTGTCGCGCCGATGATCACGCCGGTGAACGCGACCGCGACGAGGCCGGCGATCCGGGAGACCGCGTTGTTGATGGCCGAGCCGATGCCACTCTGGGCGGGGTCGACGGCGGCCAGCACCGCCGCGGTGAGCGGCGACACGGTGATGGACAGGCCCACGCCGAACACCAGCAACCCGGGCAGCATCTGCGTCCAGAAGTCGAACGGTGCACTCGCCACCGACGGTGGGAGAGATAGCGCCAGCAGGAGGAAGCCTGCGGCGGCGACGAGCGGTCCGACCGCCATGTAGACCCGTGGTCCGTGCAGGCCGGCCAGGGTGCCGAAGGGGCGCGCCAGGAAGAACGACAGCACCGGCA
The DNA here is from genome assembly GCA_032162385.1 of Mycobacterium sp. Taxonomy (GTDB): domain Bacteria; phylum Actinomycetota; class Actinomycetes; order Mycobacteriales; family Mycobacteriaceae; genus Mycobacterium. Next base: position 8,426 of record JAVRPF010000230.1, on the reverse strand, counting down.
GGGGCAGGGTGGCCAGACCTGCCTGCGTCGCCGAGAGGCCAACGGACTCTTGCAGGAACAGCGCGACGAGCAACATGCCCAGTGACACGGCGGCGTAGAGGAACATCGTGGCAAGGTTGCCGACCGCGAAGTTGCGCGCCGCGAAGAGGTGCAGGGGCATCATCGGGTTCGGCGCCCGGCGCTCCCAGAACGGGAACGCCACCAGGCACGCCAGCCCCACGACCAGTCCGCCCGACACAGCCGGATGCGACAGCCCGAGTCGCTGCTGTTCGATCAGCGCGAACACCGCGGCGGTCAGCCCGACGGCACACAGCGTCGCGCCGACGAAATCGATTCGGGCCCTACGTTTCGGACCGATGTCGTCGGAGCGGATCTTGGTGGTCAGGTACAGCGTGACGGCCAGCGGAATGATGTTGATGCCGAAGACCCAGCGCCAGTTCAGGGCGTCGACGAGCACTCCGCCGAGCGGCGGTCCCACCACGAACGCGGTGCCCGTCCACGCCGTCCAGGTGCCGATCGCACGGGCCTGCGCGGCGCCGGTGAACCGGGCGTTGATCATCGCCAGCGAGCTGGGGACCAGGAAGGCAGCCCCGACGCCCTGCAGACACCGGGCGGCCACCAACACCCAACCGGTCGGCGCAAGGGCGCACAGCAGCGACGCGACCGCGAACAGCGCCAGCCCCGTGCGCAGCACGGTGAGCCTGCCGAACTGATCGGACACCGCGCCCGCGACGAGGATGAGCGCACCGAGCGCCAGAAGGTAACCGTCCACGACCCACTGCTGCAGGGCCAGGCCGGCCAGACCGGTGTGCGCGAGGTCTGCGGCGATGGCAGGCAGCGCCAGGTTGACCACCGAGCCGTCCAGGAATGCCACGAACGACGCCAGCACCGCGACCGCAATCAGCGGCCGGTCGGTCGCGCGCTCGTCCTGCACCGGGATGCCCGTCAGTCGGTGCGGGCCTCGGTCGTCTCAGGCTCCGCGGTGGCCTCCGGCGCGCCGGTGGTCGGCTCCGCTTCGGTGGCCTCTTGCTCGTGCAGCGCACGTTGCGCGGTGCGGATGGCCAGGTACGTCACCAGCGCCGCGACGCCGGTCAACGGCCAGCCCATCGCGATGCGCGCGACGCCAAGCAGGCCGGTCTGATCCGCGTCGTAGAGGTGGTTCTGCACGACGAACCGCGCACCGAACACCGCTACCCACGTCACGGTCGCGACGTCGAACGCGAAGACGGCCTTGCGCACCTTGCGCCAGCCTCGGTCGCGTCCGTTGACCCAGCCCCAGACGTAGCCCACCACGGGCCGCCTGATCAGCACCGACAGGGCGAACACCGCGGCGTACAGCAGCGACGACCAGATGCCCAGCAGGAAGTAGCCCTTGGACTCCCCGACGAGGTAGGCGATCAGCGCGCTGACCCCGACCGCGAAGAAGCCGGAGAAGGCCGGCTGCAACGACTCCTTGCGGATCAGCCGCCAGACCAGGATCAGGGTGGCCACGCCGAGAGCCGCGCCGATTGCGGGCATCAGCCCGGCCAGCGACGACACCGGGACGAACACCAGAACGGGCAGCGACGAATAGATCAGGCCGCTGATGCCACCCATCTGTTCGAGCAGCGCCTGCGCGTTGAGCTTCTTTTCCGGTTCGTCCCGCTCGCCCGGCTCGGCCTCGTCAGCAGTCCCCTTGTCGGGGCGACTCACTTCTGAATCTCGTAGTGCGGGTTATAGATTGCCTTGCTGCCGTTCTCCAGCTTGCCGACGCGGCCGTGCACGCGCAGCGTGCAGCCCGACTCGATGCCCGCGATGCGACGCTGGCCGAGCCAGACCAGCATCACCGAATCGGTGCCGTCGAACAGTTCGGCGCGCACACCACCCGCGCAGCCCTTGGCGTTGGTCTCGACGCAGCGCAACGTGCCCACCATCGTGACTTCCTGGCCGCGCCGGCAGTCGATGGCCTTCTGCGCGCCGTTGTGACCGGCTTCGTCGCTGAGTTCCTCGACGTCGCGCTGCGACGGGTCTTCCGTCAGCCGGCGGGTGAGCCGGCGTAGATAACCTTCGGCCGTGGCCATGGCCTCTCCTGACCCCTCCGCGAATCCACCGTGGATTCCCCACTGACAAACGCCACGGTAGACCTCTTGGTTCCGATTTGCCACGCAGCCACCTCGTGTCGGACACGCGTGATTTGACGCCCACGGCACGATCTACTGATGGCCGTCAATCTGCGCGGGACCACGGTGGTTCTGCTGCCAGGCACGGGGTCTGACGACGACTACGTGTACCGCGCCTTCTCCGCGGCGTTGCACGACGTGGGGGCAACGGTGGTGACACCCGCGCCGGAGCCGAAGCGGCTGGTAGAGGGGTTCCGACGCGAGCTGGACAACGCGGCGCGGCTCGGTCCGATCGCGGTCGGAGGGGTGTCGATCGGCGCGTCCGTCGCGACGTCCTGGGCGCTGGCCCATCCCTCCCACGCCGTCGCCGTGCTGGCGGCGCTGCCCGCGTGGACGGGCGCCCCCGGAAACGCTCCGGCCGCGCTTGCCGCCCGGTATTCGGCACACCAGTTGCGCCGCGACGGGCTCGCGTCGGCGATCGCGGCGATGCGTGCTTCCAGCCCGACCTGGCTGGCCGACGAGCTGACCCGGTCGTGGGTGGGCCAGTGGCCCGCGTTGCCCGATGCCATGGAGGAGGCGGCCGGTTACGTCGCGCCGACGTGCGAGGAGTTGGAGGTGCTGGCCGTGCCGATGGGGGTCGCCGCGGCGACCGACGACCCGGTGCATCCGGTGGAGGTCGCCCTCGAGTGGGTCGCCGCCGCGCCACGGGCGGCACTGCAGACCGTCACGCTCGACGCGATGGGCGCCGACCCTGCGGTTCTCGGCACCGCCTGCATGGCAGCGCTCTGGGAGGCGAGCTCTACCCACCCGTGATGGTGCGCAACTGCTGCATCGCCGATCCCTGCTCACTGCGCCGCGCGACGGGCTGCGCCTCCGGGAGCTGCGGCTCGCCCGGTTGGACGTTCTCCGCCACCATCTGCTCGGCACGTGCTCGCAGCCGCCCCACCAGCGATTCGGACAACTGCAAGTTCAACATGGCGCGGACCGGTTGCGGGGTGTCTCCGCGCCGAACGACAGTGTCCGCCAACGCGTTTCGTACGTCTGCCGCGATCGAGTCCGCACTCTCGGGCGTACCGATCGCCGCGCCGCGAACCATCCAGCGGGGCCCGTCGATCCCGACGAACCGCATCACGACGGGTTCGGGGCCCTTGGTCACCACCCCGACGACCTCACGGCCCCACGGCCCGTCCTCGACGCTCACCTGCGCCGAATCGTTGCGCAGCGACTCGGCGATCTCGGTGACCACCTCACGCCACAGGCCGCCGGTCTTGGGCGCGGCGTAGGCGGTGATGTTGTACCGGCCGTTGGGCGTCACCATCCACACCATGGTGGGTACGCCCTGGGGGTTCACCTCGACGGCGAGTTCTGCGGCCTCGTTCTCGGGGATCAGCACGGAACCCAGATCGTGCCTGCCCACCGTCACCACGGACGCGTCGTCGAACTCCTCGACGTCGAACGGGCCGTCGGCGTCGTCGTTCCCGGCCGATCCGGCCGCGTCGGTGTCCGGAGCCTCCTCCGTCTCGCCGTCCTGGATGCTCTTGCGCTTGCCGAATGCCATTACAAACTCTCGTGTCCGCCGGAGGAGCCGTGGCCGCCTTCGCCACGGGATGTGTCACCCAGTCCGGCCTCGTCGAATGACGTGACCTCGACCAATTCGGGCAGTTCGACCCGTTGCACCAACAACTGTGCGATGCGATCGCCGCGACGCAGGAGGATCGGCTCCTCGTGGTCGAGGTTGATCAGCGCCACCTTGATCTCTCCGCGGTACCCGGCGTCGATGGTGCCGGGGCTGTTGACGATCGAAAGTCCCACGCGCGCCGCCAATCCCGAACGCGGATGCACCAGTCCCACCATCCCGTGCGGGATGGCGACCGCGATTCCAGTGGGGACCAACGCGCGCCGCCCTGGGGGCAGTTCGACGTCGACCGAGGTGCAGAGGTCGACGCCGGCATCGCCGTCGTGCGCCCTGGAGGGCATCGGCAGGTCGCGATCCAGTCGCACGACCGCCAGAGAGGTGGACATGATGCACGAGATTACTCTTGGCCGCGTGTCGGACACGCGCGCAGCCACCCAATCCGTGCGCTATCAGGAGCGCTTGCGGGTGCCGTGGTGGTGGTGGCTGCCCGGGTTCGGGTTAGCCGCGCTCATCGCGCTCGAGGTAAATCAGGGCGTGGAGGCGTTACCCAACTGGGTGCCCTTCGCGGTGCTGCTACCCGTCGCGGCGGCCGTGCTGATGTGGTTCGGCCGAACCGACCTGCGCGTCGTCGGCGACGACCAGAACGAGGCCGAACTGTGGGTGGGTGCGGCTCACCTCCCGGTCGGCGTCATCTGCCGCTCGGCCGAGGTGCCGCGGTCGGCGAAGTCCGCCGCGCTTGGTCGCCAGTTGGATCCCGCCGCGTACGTGGTGCACCGGGCCTGGATCGGGCCCATGGTGCTGCTGGTTCTCGACGACCCGGACGACCCAACGCCCTACTGGCTGGTGAGTTGCCGACGGCCGGACCGCGTGCTGGCGGCGCTGCGCAGCTGACGCGGAACCGGCCTGGGCACCGCTAGGCCGCGCAGTCCGTGCAGATCATCACGCCGTTCTTCTCGCTGGCGAGACGGCTGCGGTGATGCACAAGGAAGCAACTCGAGCACGTGAACTCGTCGGCCTGCTTCGGAATGACCCGCACCGACAGTTCCTCGCCGGACAAGTCGGCGCCGGGTAGTTCAAACGATTCTGCGGACTCGGTCTCGTCCACATCGACGACCGCCGATTGGGCCTCGTTGCGCCGAGCCTTCAATTCCTCGAGCGAATCCTCGGAAACGTCATCGGTCTCAGTACGCCGTGGGGCGTCGTAGTCGGTAGCCATCCTCGTTCCCCTCCAGTAACCATGCGACAGAGCTTTGTACCAGCGCAGAACGCATTTACCAAATAATTCGTGCCCCGAACGGCCGCGGTTTGGATGTGATTTATATCACACTCCAAAACCCCAGGTAGAGACCGGTGGCAGGGCCGGCCCTACAGTGCAGGGGTGGTAGCGCAAATCACGTCCGGCACGGCGTTCGACAAACAAGGCCGTCCGTTCCGCCGCCGAAACTACCTGCCAGGCATTCTGACGCTGGCCGCGCTGGCGGTCGTCACGGTCATGGTGTGGGTGACGGCATTCAATCGGCCCAACGACGTCAACCAGATCACCGCCTGCAACCCGCCGCCGCCTGCCGGGGACGCCACGCAGACCGCACTGGGAGACCAGGTCATGCCTGCCACCATGACCGAGGTGGCTCCCGCCAAGCTCGCCGACACCAAGATCCGCGTGCTCAACGCCAGCGGACAGGGCGGCCAGGCCGCCGAGGTCGCAGGCGCCTTCCGTGACCTGGGCTACGCCCCACCCACCGCGGCCAACGACACCGTGTACCAGAACACCCGCCTGCAGTGCCAGGGCCAGATCCGGTTCGGTCCAGCAGGCCGGGCCGCCGCCGCCGCGGTGTGGCTGGTCGCGCCCTGCACCGAGCTGTACCAGGACCAGAGAAGCGACGACACCGTCGATCTGGCGGTCGGCACGGAGTTCGGCGATCTGAGCCACAACGATGACACCGACGCCGTGCTGGCCAGCCTGCGCCCCGACGCGACACAGCCCGCGGACCCCTCGCTGCTAGCCAAAATCCACGCCGGCGCCTGCTGAGCGCTACTGATCGCCCGTCGCTTCGCACGCCCCGGATCGATCCCCCGCTCGCCTAGGTGCGTGCGCCCACCCGCCGCAGGGCCGCGTCGAACTCCGCGGCGATACCCGGCGCTGCAGCGACGATGAGATCCGAGCCGCCGCCCTCGACGGGCGGCAGGACGAGCAGCGCACCCGCCTCCGCGGCGATCAGTGCGCCCGCGGCCCAGTCCCAGACGTGCACGCCGTCCTCGTAGTACGCGTCCAGGCGGCCCGCGGCCACCATGCACAGGTCCAGCGCGCACGACCCGAGGCGGCGCACGTCGCGGACGTCGGGCAGCAACCGTGCCAGCACCTCGGCCTGCCGCAGGCGCTGCTCCCTGGCGTAGCCGAATCCCGTGCCCACCAGCGCCATCGCCAGGTCGTCGACGGCCGTGCAGCGCAGTGGGGTGGACACACCGGCGCGCCGCACGTGGGCGCCGTGGCCCACCGCGGCGGAGAACAATTCTCCCGTCGGCACGTTTGCGACCGCACCCGCCACCGACGCGCCGTCGATCTGCACCCCCACCGACACGGCGTAGGCCTCGATGCCGTAGACGAAGTTCACCGTGCCGTCGATCGGATCGAGCACCCACAGCGGCCGCCCCGCCTCGACCCGTGCGGCACCCCCGCCCTCTTCGCCGAGTACGGGATCACCGGGCCGCAGTTCGGCGAGCCGATCGCGCAGCAGCCGCTCGGTCTCGGTGTCGACGACGGTGACCGGGTCGGTCGGCGTGCTCTTGGCCCGCACCGCCGATCCGGCGGGGTCGGGCTCGGCGGCGTCGCCGAACACTTCCGTACGGCGGCGCCGCACGAACTCGGCGGCCTCCGCGGCCAGCCCTTCCGCGACCGCCCGCAGGCTCGCAGGGTCGGAGTCGATGTCAGTCACGCCTGTATCGCAACACGAATCGAGCCGACCGGGTTACGCGGCAGGCTCACATCAGGTCTGGTGAGGCACTAAAGTGTGGGTCGCGTCGCCCCTGGCGACCTCTCGAAGAGGAGCGCTCATGACCGCCACCGACACCCCAGCCGCCGATCCGAGCATCAACGGCTCACAACGGCGCGGATTCGGTGTCGACGTCGGCGGCAGCGGCGTCAAGGGGGGGATCGTCGATCTCGACACCGGATTGCTGATCGGCGACCGGTTCAAGCTCCCGACCCCGCAACCCTCGACGCCGGACGCGGTCGCCAAGACCGTCGCCGCCGTCGTCCGCGAGTTCGGCTGGACCGGCAGCCTCGGCGTCACCTATCCCGGCGTGGTGACCGACGGCACCGTCCGGACCGCCGCCAACGTGGACAAGGGCTGGATCGGGACCAACGCACGCGACGTCATCTCGGCCGAACTGAACGGGCAGACGGTGACGGTCCTCAACGACGCCGACGCCGCCGGACTCGCAGAGGAGAAGTTCGGCGCAGGCAAGGACAACACCGGCGTGATCGTGCTGCTGACGTTCGGCACCGGCATCGGCTCGGCCGTGATCCACAACGGTCTGTTGCTGCCCAACACCGAATTCGGACACCTCGAGGTCGGTGGCAAGGAGGCCGAACACCGCGCCGCCTCGTCGGTCAAGGACCGCAAGGAGTGGAGCTACGAGCGCTGGAGCCAGGAGGTCACCACCGTGCTCATCGCGGTCGAGAACGCGATCTGGCCCGATCTGTTCATCGCCGGCGGCGGCATCAGCCGCAAGGCGGACAAGTGGATCCCGCTGCTGAAGAACCGCACCCCGGTGGTGGCAGCGGCGCTGCTGAACACCGCGGGCATCGTCGGCGCAGCGATGGCGGCCGAGGTGGATGCCGCCACCCACTGATGGCCGCCCGGCGGCTCGCCGACGAGCAAAATTGCCGCTCGAAGCGGCAGTTGCTCACACTGTCGTTACAATGGTCAACGGCGGCCGCATAACGGATAGCGGCGAGTATCCGAGTTGAGATCAACGCCAACATTCGACAGCCGACGCTTTTCGGTGGCGCACGCACGCCCACGCCTCCGAGATCCGCAAGACCGAAAGGGTGCACGTGGCAGCGACAAAAGCTAGGCCGGCCACCGATGAGCCGGTGACGCACAGCGCCCCCAAATCCCCGGCCAAGAGGCCGCCGGCGGCCAAGACCGCCAATGGATCGGCGCCCGCCAAGCGGGCAACCAAGACCGCCCGCGCGGCGAAGCCCGAGTCGGCGACTCCCACCAAGGGCACCGCAGTCAAGGCCGCCGCCAAGCGCGCACCGCGCGCCAAGAAGGCTGCCGAGACCGTCGACGGTCTCGAGGTCACTGCAGAACCGGACACCGGCGACGACCTCGATGCCGAACCCGACGTACTGGTCGACGAGCCCGATCTCGAGCTCGAGGATCTCGACGCCGAGGAACCGGTCGCCGACGAGGAAGCTGCCGCCGACGGTGCGGCGAAACCCATCGTGTCAGCCGCGGTGCCCGCAGCGCCCGCCGAGGAGGAAGACATCGCCGAGCCGTCCGAGAAGGACAAGGCCTCAGGTGATTTCGTCTGGGACGAAGAGGAATCCGAGGCGCTGCGGCAGGCCCGCAAGGATGCCGAGCTCACCGCGTCGGCGGACTCGGTACGCGCCTATCTCAAGCAGATCGGCAAGGTGGCGCTGCTCAACGCCGAAGAGGAAGTCGAGCTCGCCAAGCGGATCGAGG
>JAVRPF010000229.1:0-4903 GCA_032162385.1 Mycobacterium sp. | reverse complement strand
GGGTACGGATGACATTTTTTCGGTTCATCGAGCATCGGCCGTCGAGGGCCAGGTCCTTCCGATACGCACAGCTGGGTCAGTTCAGGCTACCGCTAGACCAACGTCGCACAGTTCCCGACGGTGTATTGGGGCGAATGTGAACCCGCGCGCAAGTTCCGTCGGATTTCCCGAACCCGAAATCGTGCGCGTCGAATCCGAGGGCAGACTGAGACCGTGATCACATCCACCGAACGGATAGTCGACACCAATGGTGTCCAGTTGCGGGTGACCGAGGCCGGCGACCGCGGCGCGCCCGTCGTGGTGCTTGCCCACGGCTTCCCGGAGCTGGCGTACTCGTGGCGCCACCAGATACCGGCCCTGGCCCATGCCGGCTACCACGTGCTGGCTCCCGATCAGCGCGGGTACGGCGGCTCGTCGAAACCGGCCGCCATCGAGGACTACGGCATCGTCGCGCTCACCGGGGACATCGCCGGCCTGCTGGACGACGTCGGAGCCGAGCGGGCCGTGGTGATCGGGCACGACTGGGGCTCACCCGTCGTGACGAACTTTCCCCTGTTCTACCCGGACAGGGTGTCGGGCGTCGTCGCGATGAGCGTGCCACCGATACCCCGAGCGCCTGCGCAGCCGACGCAGATCTGGCGCGGCATCTTCGGCGAGAACTTCTTCTACATCCTCTACTTCCAGGAACCTGGCGTCGCCGACGCGGAGCTCGGCGGTGATCCGGCCAGAACGATTCGCCGGATGATCGGCGGGCTGCGATCGGATGGCGACGAGGCCGCGGCGATGCGCATGTTCGCACCGGGACCCGACGGCTTCATCGACCGGCTACCGGAGCCCGATGGAATACCGGACTGGATCAGCCAGGACGAGATCGACCACTACATCGCCGAGTTCACCCGCACCGGCTTTACCGGGGGCCTCAACTGGTACCGCAACTTCGACCGCAACTGGGAGCTGACCGAGAACACTCCGGCGTCCACCATCTCGGTGCCGACGCTGTTCATCGCGGGAACCGCGGACCCCGTGCTCGGCTTCACACCGCGCGACCGGATGTCCGACGTCGTGTCCGGCCCCTACAGCGAAGTTCTGCTCGACGGAGCCGGGCACTGGATTCAGCAGGAGCGACCGGACGAGGTCAACGCGGCAATTCTGGAGTTCCTGGCCGGATTGGAGGCGAAGTGAGCACGCCGGCCAACGAGCCCCTGAACTTCGGGGTGTTCGTCACGCCGTTCCACCCGGTCGGCCAATCCCCCACCAACGCACTCCAATACGACATGGACCGGGTGGAGGCGCTGGACCGCCTCGGCTTCGACGAAGCCTGGTTCGGTGAGCACCACTCGGGTGGTTACGAGTTGATCGCCTGCCCCGAGGTGTTCATCGCGGCGGCCGCCGAGCGCACCAAGCACATCCGGTTCGGCACCGGCGTGGTGTCGCTGCCCTACCACCACCCGTTGATGGTGGCCGACCGGTGGGTGCTGCTCGACCACCTCACGCGCGGGCGGGTGATGTTCGGCACCGGCCCAGGAGCGCTGCCGTCAGACGCCTACATGATGGGCATCGACCCGGTGAACCAGCGGCCGATGATGCAGGAGTCGCTCGAAGCGATCCTGGCGCTGTTCCGCGCCGCCCCCGACGAGCGGATCAACCGGCAGACCGACTGGTTCACCCTGCGCGACGCCGCTTTGCACGTCCGGCCCTACACCTGGCCGTATCCCGAAATCGCATGCGCGGCAATGATCTCCCCGTCAGGTCCGCGCCTGGCCGGGACGCTCGGCACCTCGCTGCTTTCGCTGTCGATGTCGGTGCCCGGCGGCTTCGCCGCCCTGGAGACCACCTGGGACGTCGTCTGCGAGCAGGCCGCCAAGGCGGGTCGCGACGCACCCGACCGCAACGACTGGCGGGTGCTTGGCATCATCCACCTGGCCGACACCCGAGAACAGGCCATCGACGACTGCACCTATGGACTGCAGGACTTCGCGAACTACTTCGGGGCGGCAGGCTTCGTACCGCTCAACAACGAGGTCGACGGCGACCAGACGCCGCGGCAGTTCGTCGAAGACTATGCGAGCAAGGGTAATTGCTGCATCGGCACGCCTGCAGACGCGGTGACCTACGTTCAGGATCTGCTGGACCGGTCCGGCGGGTTCGGCACCTTCCTGCTGCTCGGCCACGACTGGGCGTCCCCCGCCGCCACCTACCATTCCTACGACCTATTCGCGCGAGAAGTGATGCCGCACTTCAAGGGTCAGCTCACCGCGCCGCACGCATCGCACGAATGGGCCAAGGGCATCCGCAACCAACTGCTCGGCCGGGCCGGCGAGGCCATCGTGAACGCGATCACCGAACACGTCGACGAACAGAAGGCGCAGGCCCAGCAGAAGGCTGGGGCTCAACAGAACTCGAAGAGCAACTGATGCGGGCGTCGGTGCTGCGCGGCGGGCGCATGGTCTACCGCGACGATCTTCCCGAGCCCGTTCCCGGGCCCGGGCAGGTGCTGGTCGGCATCAAGGCGTGCGGGATCTGCGGGTCGGACCTGCACTTCGCCAAGTACGGGGAGGACGTGCTCGCAGCGGGCGCGCAACTGGAGGGTCTGCCCGCCGTGGCAGGCGCAGAGGTGGACCTCGGGGCCGACGTCTTCATGGGCCACGAGTTCAGCGCCGAGATCCTCGACGCCGGGCCCGATACCGATGCGCCGCCGGCGGGCACCCTGGTCACGTCGATACCGGTGCTGCTGTCGCAGGCCGGCCTGGAGATGATCGTCTACAGCAACAGCACGCTCGGTGGTTACGCCGAACGGATGGTGTTGTCGGCGCCGCTGCTGGTGCCGGTGCCCAACGGGCTCGACGTCAGGCACGCCGCGCTCACCGAACCCATGGCGGTCGGCCTGCACGCGGTCAACAAGTCCGACATCGCGCGCGGCGAGACGGCGTTGGTGATCGGGTGCGGACCGATTGGCATCGCGATCATCGCCGCCCTGAACGCTCGCGGAGTGGAAACCATTGTGGCATCCGACTTCTCGGCGAAGCGCCGCGAATTGGCCATCACCGTCGGGGCGCACCGCACCGTCGACCCCGCCGAAGGCTCACCGTTCGAGTCCACCTCGCCCGCCGTCGTCTTCGAGGCGGTAGGCGCCCCCGGCGTCATCGACGACGTCCTGCGCAGGGCGCCGAACCGAACCCGACTCGTCGTCGCGGGCGTGTGCATGCAACCCGATGCGTTGCACCCGTTCTTCGGCATCGCCAAGGAGATCAACGTGCAGTTCGTGTTCGGCTACGACCCGACCGAGTTCGCGAACTCGCTGCGGTCCATCGCCGAGGGTGAGGTGGACGTGGCCCCGATGATCACCGGCGAGGTGGGCCTTGGCGCGGTCGGTGAGGCGTTCGACGAGCTGGCCGACCCGGACCGGCATTGCAAGATTCTGGTTCTGCCGAATCTGTAGGGTGCCTGTATGCCGATCGCCGTACGGACGAAGACGTCCGCCCGACTGCTCGTCCTCGTCGCGGCGGGACTCACCGTGGCCGGACTCGCGGCCTGCGACGCGACGTCGGGCCCGGCCGCCCCCACGGCCGATGCCAATGTCCGCCAGGTCACCGTCGTGGGCGCGGGCAAGGTACAGGGCACACCCGACACCGTCACCGTCGACGCCGCGATCGAGGCCATCGCACCCGACGCCACGTCCGCGCTGAGTCAGAGCAACGAACGCATGTCGGCGGTGCTCGACGGGGTGAAGAGCCAGGGCATCGACCCCAAGGACATCAGTACCACCGGGGTCACCCTGCAGCCGCAGTACGGGGACAACTCCGTCATCACGGCGTATCGGGCGAGCAACGCGATCGCGGTGAAGGTCCGCAAGTTCGACGTCGCCTCCGGCGTGATCACGGCGATTCAGACGGCGGGCGGCAACACCACCAGGATCAACTCGGTAAACCTTTCCATCGAAGACGACTCGCAGTTGGTGAAGGACGCCCGCGCGCGGGCCTTCAACGACGCCAAGGATCGCGCCGAGCAGTATGCGGAGTTGTCCGGATTGGACCTGGGGAAGGTCATATCGATTTCGGAGGCGGGAGCCAACACCCCGCCGCCGACGCCGATGCCGCGGTACGACTCCATGGCCGAAGCGGCCGTGCCGTTGGAGCCGGGCCAGCAGACGGTCGGGTTCTCGGTGACGGTTGTGTGGGAGCTCGGCTGAGCCACGAACACTCCTCCGTATCGGCGAGCCGGCCTTCAAAGCTCTTCTTCGTAGACCTTCGGGTCGAGAGTGCCGATGTAGGGCAGGTCGCGGTAGCGCTCGGCATAGTCAAGGCCGTAGCCGACGACGAACTCGTTGGGGATGTCGAATCCGATGTAAGTGATGTCGAGGTCCACGCGGATGGCGTCGGGCTTGCGCAACAACGTGCACACCTTCAGCGACCGGGGGCGGCGGGTGGCGAGGTTGCGGAGCAACCACTTCAGAGTCAAGCCGGAGTCGACGATGTCCTCCACGATCAGCACGTCGCGGTCGTTGATGTCGCGGTCGAGGTCCTTGAGGATGCGCACCACCCCCGACGACGACGTCGACGATCCGTACGAGCTGACCGCCATGAACTCCAACTGGGTGGGCAGCGCAATGGCGCGGGCCAGGTCGGTGACGAACATGACCGCGCCCTTGAGCACCGTCACCAGCAGGAGGTCCTGCCCGTTGTCGGCGACCGCGTCGCGGTAGTCGTCGGCGACCTGCTGGCCCAGTTCGGCGACCCGGGCCTGGATCTCGTCCTGCGAGAGCAACACCGACTTGATGTCACCCGGGTACAGCTCGGCGGCAGGGTCTGCGGGCACGGCAACAGCGTGCCACGTCCGCGTGTCCACGACCAATACGGCGTGTGAACCGGGTGGCTCAGACCTGCTCTCGGTAGGTGATCAATAC
>JAVRPF010000228.1:0-2602 GCA_032162385.1 Mycobacterium sp. | reverse complement strand
TTCCTGGTGGTCAAGGGCACGACTGCCGAACGGCATGATCACCACCGCTCGCAAGACGGCTCGCCACCCTATGTGGTGCGCTGGCTCGTGACCGACCACGAGGCCACGGTGTATCCGGGCTGCGAAGCGGTGGTGGTCACCGCCGCCGAGCACACGCAGGCGGCCGAGCGGGCGTCAGCGCGGGCGGGCCGCGGGGGTACGTAGCCGCGGCTTACGCTAATCCAACCCAAGGTGGCGCATCAGCGTCACGCTGTAGGTGGACCACCGCGTACACGTCGACTGGACAATCATGCGCCCGCGAGTTCACGACCGGGAACGCTATTTCGGAGCAACCTGATCAGGGCATCTTCTGCATAGGCATTTCGGCCGGGATCGTCAGGCCTGGGATCACCTCCGGGACGGCGACGAGGAGGACACCGAGCGCGAGCAGGATCGCGGCGGTGCCGTACGTGACTGCCCGGCCCCACGGAAGCGTCTTCTCCGCGGCGATCAGCGCGGCGACGAAGGCCATCCACGCGATGCTCATCACCCCGAGCGCAAAGAGTGACGCCATCAGCGCCCAGCAGCACCCCACACACCACGCGCCGTGCTTTGCCCCCATCCGCACAGCCCCTGACAAGCCCTCTCGCCACGAGCCGAGCAAGAAGCCGAGCGGGCTGTGGCAATGCCTGAGGCAGACGGTCTTCAGCGGCGTGAGTTCGTAGACAGCGGCGATCACGAGGATTCCACCCGCCACCCACCGGCCGGCGCGACCCCACGACAGCCCGTCGTCGAGCACGCGGCCGCCTATCTCCGAGATGCCAAACGCGAGCAATCCGGCTGCCGTCCAGGTCACGAGATAACCACTGACGAAGACCAGCGGCGCAACTGGAGACCGCTTCTTCGTCATCTGCGAGTACAGAGCCACCGTCGGCGCGACGGACGGGAACATCATCGCGGCCATCATGACGAGCCAGACGCCGAGGAACCAGCCGAGTGTCCCGAGGTGGGTGCCCGGCCCCTCGTCCATGCCGCGCATGCGATCGACCGTCGACCACCACGCGAGCGCGGCGACTGCGAGCAGTAGCGCGATGAGCTCGAATCGGCTGCGTGCGGCCGAGAAGGCCGGCCGGAGGCCACCGCCGTCGGCGGCAGCCGGGTGCGCCGGGGCGGTCACTCCCTCAAGCGGCCCAGGAGAACTGCGGTGCGGATAGGCCGGACTTGCCTTCGTACGCGATGCCGAACGCGTTGACGTTCGCCCGCTTCGCCTCGGCCACCCGGAATTCGGAGCCGGCGGGATGGAACATCCCGACGACGCGGACGGGTTCACCGGTTTCGATGCCGAACGGCACAACGTCCTCGATCTCGAAGTCCACCGCGTCGCCGATCCGCACACTGTGCCGAAGACCGTTCTCCTGCACCTCGATCGTCGCCCGCTGGACCCCCAGATTCTCACCGATCAGCGGCCCCAGCGCCGCCATAGGCCCACCGAGCTTTCCGCTGAAGACCCCGACCAGCTTGTCGGCCTGTTCATCCGACGCCTTGTCGTCGATGAGCACGCCGATGCGCCAATTGCCCTCCGTCATCACCTTCGGCGTGTCGGCGACAACCGCCACAACCAGGCCACCGACGTCGGTGCCTTCCACGTCACCTTCGGTGATGTTGAAGACCAACGTGACCCGGCAGCGGTCGTGATCGGCGCCGTGCGCGAAGGAGAAGTTGCACGGGCAGAAAAAATCGCACGAGCACGTCTCGATGTAGTGCCCCTCACATCCCACGTCATGACCGGATTCTCCGCCGGTCGTGGGGCTGTCGGGCGCGTTTGACGGATCAGGTGGCCTTTCGGCCCGACCGACATTTATCCCCCGCAGCTTGAGCAGGCTGAAAGGGCACAGCCGAATCAGGCGGTGGTCTTCTTCGGCGCGGGTGTTCGGTTAGGGCATTGGTCGGATTCGCGGTCAACGCGGCGGTTAGCGCTTCGGGTTCAATTGCGATCATCATCTCGCCGCGGGCGGTTGCCTTTTTGCAGTGGGCGCATTGGCGGCCGAGTGTGACGCGGCGTACCGGGTTGCCGTCGAATAGGTCTGCGTAGCAGGCGTGGCATAGTTTCGTCGTCATTGGTGTTACGCGTTCAGGTCTTGGATGTGATCGAAGTCGCGGACGATTCGCCGTTTGTAGATCGCGCGTGTCATGGTCCCAACCCGCCTGGCGTTTGGACGCTGCTGTTGTTTGCTCACCGTGGGACCTTCCTGCGTTGGTCATTATGACATGACGGATTAGCGCCGCCGGGCGGCGGGCAATCACAAATCGCGACCCAGCCCTGCCGAATCCAGTGCTGAGCCACGTCGTCGGGCACGTCGGCGACGTCGCCGGGGCGGTAGAACCACCCCGGCGTGTGCCACCTGAAACGGTTGCGAGACTTTGACTTTCATCCCCGAAGGTTATCCCTCGCCGCCGAGCTCGGTTTGATCCCGCTCAGTCTCTGCGGTGTCCTGAGCCATCACCGACTCGTCGAGCCACTTCTGGACATCGCCGCCGAGGCGGTCCGCGGACAGGTGGGCGAAGTCGAGGGCCTGTACCGCCATCGCTGCCAAGACCTTCATGGCCCGTCCGCTGCGGTGGA